>JAOZNZ010000370.1 GCA_029933535.1 bacterium
GCATAGCACAAGCGAGAAACATTGAACAGGCACAAATTGACTGGACATACGAAGCGGGAATAAGCCCTGATCGGAATTTCGGCCATCAAATTCCTTTTACCCCCGGTGGTTCTTCGCAACAAAAATATGCATGTGACTGGACAACTACTTTTTGCGATAATGGAGCTAATGGAATAACGACTTATGGAGCTAATTCCTGGAGTCCGACTATTTTCAACGCAATATATTCCAACGACAAAAACTGGGGTATTTTTGAGTATAATCCATTAAGTTCTTATTCTACCTGCCTTTCAGCCTTGAATGCTGTTTGGAATTATAAAGGTCACATTCTTTGCCCTTACAACTGGTACGGTCAACCTACTTACCAAATTTATGACACTGATTTTGGAACAGCTTTGCAGCAATTTATTTCTGACCATTCCGGTGATAAATATTCGGGGCTGAAAAGTTATGAATCCGCTCCCGCCGGCCGTGATGTTATCTGGGCTATGAGTGAGACTGATGATATAGAAAGTTCTGCGGATATTGCATCGATTTATTTTACGAATGGAATTATGAGTGGTGATATCAGTGGAAGTGCACCGGAGATTTCTCTTGAACTTAACGAATCAAAACATGTTTTAAAGTCTGAAGGTTATTATTCCTGCTCATTCAGAATTTACGTTGAAAATCCGGAAGGAGTTGGTTCGGTTGCATGGCATGACAGTATTGGAGGAGAAAATCACTCTGTTACTTTTATTCCAAAAGCGGGTTGGAATGTTTACAAAATAAATTTGGCGGAAAATTCCGGTTGGCAGGAAAAAGGAATTGACATTATTAAATTTTATCCCGGCGCGGCAACCGGTAGTGAAATAAAAATTGACTGGCTCAGGTTTGAAGCAAATCACTGCTGGAATTTCGATGACCCCGGAGAAATATTTGGTGCCTCTAATATTTCCGGCGGAGAAGTTACAAATAGCATTTTCAGCGGAACGGATAATAGCGGAGATGGTTACGCGTATCTTTCTATGGATAAAGATCCTGCCGACCGCGCTTTTATTGATACAGATATTTATAAAAAAATACGCGTGCGAATGAACTGCTCCGAAAATGCAAGTTGTCAGATTTACTGGTGGACACGCGAATCAGGAAATACTCCATATTCTCACGATGTTCCTGTTCAGCCGGGCTGGCAGACTTATGTGCTTGATATGTCATCAGTCGCGAATTGGGAAGGAAAGGTAAACAGATTCAGAATTGATCCTGTAAATAAAAGTGGTGTGGATTTTTCTATTGAATATGTCAGTGTTTCACCTGAAGTTTTAGCACCTCGAATTGCTAATTCCGATTTTATCATTAATTCTCCCAACCCGATTTTTCTATGGGATACGCCAATAGAACCTGATTTTTCAGGAATAACTTATTCTATTGAACTTGCAACTGATTTTGATTTTACAAATATAATTTATTCGGTTTCCGGATTGACTTCCAAAACAAATATTTATAACGGCACTTCTTTACTTGACGGTTTTTACTGGTGGCGCATTCGTGCGGAAGAATCCGGTGGAGCGATTTCTTCATGGGAAAACCCGATGCCTGTTTTTGTAAAGCCCTGGATTTTTGATACAACTGAAGATATTTGGAATGCAAATTGTTTTGACACACCGTTTGTTTTTGATGGTGTTTGGTTTGCTTTAACAACAAACTCATCACCTTATGACCCGTATGTTAATTTCACCAGCGGAAACGACAGAGGTATTAACGCTGAATTGTACACAAGATTTTTATGCAAGATAAAAATGAGCCCGGCTGGCGGCGGAAATATCTCTCAGCTTTTCTGTTTTCCAAAAAGTGGCGGACACGAATCAATGAATTTCACTTTGCCGAACGATGCAAAATGGCATAATATTGATTTAGATCTTACATCAATGACAAAATGGAACGGTTATATCGGAGGTGTTAGAATAGATCCGGGAGGAGGAGTGGGCACAACTGTAGAAATAGATTCTGCTTTCTTTTTGCCAAAAGGCGTTGAACTTATAAGTATTACAGATACTAATCTTCTGAACGGGAATGTCGGCGTTTCGTATTCTCATACTTTTTCAGCAACAAACTTTTCGGGACAGACAACCTGGGAAATTGCCGCAGGAACTCTGCCGGCAGGTTTAATCCTAAACACAAACGGACTCCTTAGCGGTACACCAACATCAGCCGGACAAAATATTTTCACTGTTGGAGCCAAAGATAAAATCTGGGATACTTCAAAAGAATTTACAATTGATGTAATACCGGAAGCGGGGATGATATTCAGTCTTTTGTCCTGTTTAGCTTTATTATTGCTTCGAAGGAATTAGTTATTAGTTAATAGTTAATAGTTATTAGTTATTAGTTATTAGTTATTGGTTAATAGTTAATAGTGGGAAGGTGCGAAGGTGCGAAGGTAGGAAGGGATTGAGTGATTCCCCCTTTCTTAAAGGGGGTTGGGGGATTTTCTTGAATAGGGACATTAAAGTAAGACGCGCTTCTTTTCCTTCTTGCAACTCAAAAGACAGTTTTGTATAATATTTACGCTATATAGTGTCTGACCAAAAACCTCATTTTTTGGACGAAGCTTATTTTGAGCTTTTCGGTCAGTCACTATATAATCTATTGCCGAAGTGGCGGAATTGGTAGACGCGCTGCGTTCAGGTCGCAGTGGGGGCAACCCTGTGAAGGTTCGAGTCCTTTCTTCGGCACCAAATTAATATACCCCGCCACAGGCGGGGGTTAAAAGTCGAAAGTTAAAAGTCTAAGGTCGACCCCGGCATTCGCCGGGCGCTTCGCGAACCCTCTCAAACCTTTTCAGCCTTTCACGACTCACGCTTCGCCCCATGGAAAGTGAAACTATTCCATCAGGGACTTGACTACTCACCATTAACTATTAACTATTAACTATTAACTATTAACCAATAACTTCTTCCCACTTATATACCGATATTGTTAAGCATATTAATCACATCTCTTAATGTGGCTGTCAAATCAGGATGTGTTTCTTCAAAATGTTCTACCGCCTCCGCGAAAGTAGAATCTGTATCAGAGTGTTTAGTTTCTTCGACTAAATGTTGAGTTTTTTCTTTAACCGATTCAAGTAACTTTAAAGTTTTATCGTCAATAGAAACAGATTCCACTTTTTGTAATTGCTCAGACAATTTAAAAAGTGTGTCGTGAAATTGATTTTCAGGAGTGATTTCTTTCATTATTATTTTGTGTTATGAGTTTAAAACTTCATTAATTACAACTTTGTTGCTTTTGGCAGTCTTTTTTGGCGGTCGACCGTCCCATATTGCGTTTGTAGGACAAACAGGAACACATTTACCGCATAGAATACATTTTTCAGTATCAATTATCGCATGATTATTTTCAATTCTTATAGCATCTACAGGACACTCTTTAACGCATTTTGTACAGGCAATACAAGCGACCTTACAAGCTTTTCTTGCCGCGCCGCCTTTATCTTCCGAAGAACACAAAACGAGAACGCGTTTGGATTTTGGTCTCATATTAATAATGCCTTTTGCGCAAATTTGCACGCATTTACCGCAAGCAGTGCATTTTTCTTCAATTATAACAGGGATTTGACCCGGTGACCAGGTAATCGCGTCGAACTGACATACATCCATGCAATCCCCCATCATGAGACAGGCATTTTTACACGCGTGAGGTCCTTTGCTGATCAAAGCCGCGAGAGCACATGACTGAACTCCGGCATAAATTGAATCTTTTACCGCGTCTTTTGCGCCCGCGCAATTAATAAAAGCGGTTTTTGGTTCGGCTGATGTAACTTCAACACCAAGAATTTCAGCTATTTTATCTATTGTTTCCGCACCGCCGGGAGAACATAAATTTGGTTCGGCTTCACCGGATGCAACGGCTGAAGCGTAACCCGAACAGCCGGGATAACCGCACGCGCCGCAATTTGCTCCTGGTAGAATATTTGTCAAAGCTTCTACTTTAGGGTCAATTTCAACAGCGAATTTTTTTGAGGCATAAGCCAGTCCGGCACCGAAAGCGATACCGAGAACGCCCATACAAATCAAAGGGAAGAGCCACATAATATAATCTATTTAAATTAAGTTACAATTAAATACTTTTCTTTTTTAATTTTATCAAAAGAGAATATTGGTGTCAACAGTAAGCTGAGGAAATT
>JAOZNZ010000371.1 GCA_029933535.1 bacterium
AAAAAGTTGATTAACTTTGGCATTAACCATTTAAAAGAAAACGGAGTTGGGCTAGTCTTTACCTATGGTGATTATAAGTTTTACTCTAAAGTCGGTTTTATCCTGATAACCGAAGAAATAGTAAAAGCCCCCTTGAAACTAACGTATCCTGAAGGATGGCTTGGTCAATCATTAGTTAGTGATGAAATTGAACCAATTGCAGGTGATTCATCTTGCGTAGAAGCATTTAACAAACCTGAAATCTGGTAAGATTTTCAATCGAACCTGGTAAGGATAATGAGAAGCTACTCGCGCTCAGATCTCGCATTTTGCTTATCATTACTTGAAAACGCAGTTTAAATCAAACATTAGTTGAGTTATAATGATTTTTAAAACAGGAAAAATTGATGCGTTGGATATCCTGACTCTGGTGCTATACTTTGCAAGTCTCATTCATGTATTCATACAGTCACGCAGACTTCATGATGCCCCGATTCGTCATACTTTGATGGTTGCTCTCGTCATTTGGCCAATCAGCTATCTCTGCTGGATCCTGTGGTGGCCGGGATCTCTTCGTCATATGTTCGCAAAAATGCTATTCGGAACAGAACATAAGCGACCCGGGTTTCATATAACCAAGTCGGTTTCCAGTAAAAAAGAAACCGGAACGGAAAATCGAATTTAGTATAAAAGAACCGCCCCGGCACTTCGTGCCACCCCTTCTTTGTAAGGAGGGGAGCTTTTCTTGCTTATATCAAGCACTAATTACTGACTTTAACTCCCCAATCGAGTAATTTAGCAGCGAAACCGTTTCTTAGCTTTTTAGTTTTAGCGCCGATTATAACACCAACAAATCTCCGATTGTTTCTTTTGGCAGTTATGGTAACACAAAAACCTGCTTGTCTGTAATATCCTGTTTTCATTCCGTCAACACCATCCACCGTTTTCACTAATTTATTATGATTAACGAGTATAAATTTTCCATCTCTAAAATCATCTGTCCATGTTGATGCCCACTTCATTGCAACGGGATATTTCAAGAGTTCGCATGCAAGAATCGCGAGATCATAGGCGGAACTTTTATTATCCCGGCTGCCTTTTTCCGGTAAACCGTGAGGATTATAAAATTTTGTTGATTTCATTCCCAGTTCTTTTGCTCTTTCGTTCATTCTTTTTACGAAAACCGGTACGCTTCCACCGCCTATTTTTTCAGCGACAAGATAAGAGGAATCATTGGCGCTTGAGATCATAATTGTTTTTAGAAGTTCACCGAGAGTGAAATGTTCTTTAGGGTCAAGATAAACCTGGCTGCCGCCGATCCTGGATGCAGCTTTACTGACATAAATTATATCATCATACGATATTTTACCTTTCTCGACCTCTTCGAAAACAATTAAAGCGGTCATCATTTTCGTCATTGAAGCAATTTCCATTGGTTTATTCGATAATTTTGACCACAAGATTTTTCCGGTTTCCGGTTCAACCAAAATCCCGGAAGGAATTTGAGAAACGTTTGCTATTGGCAATTTGTTAGCAACAACAGCGTCATCATACGACCAGGATTTTTTAAAGTTCAGCGCGTTTTTGTTTACAGATTCTTGTTGATATGTTGATTTCTGTGATTCATGACCATTATTCCCTTTTGCTATACCTTCAATCATTTCATCAATTTGAACATTTTTAACTTTCTGTTCAATGACTTTCTTGGATGAAACTTTGCTTTTTGCAGTTGATGATTTATCACGACCACCAAAAGTAATGAAAATAAAAAAACCACTCACTATGAGCAGCCCGATAGCAACAAACAATCTTCTGAATAATATTATGTTTTTCAATATATTTAAGTTTATGTAAATGGTTAAATAATTTGACGTTAGACGTTAGACGTTAGACGTTTGGAGTTTAACAATAATTCAATTAAATCTCCCTAACCCCCTTTAAAAAAGGGGGAATTAATACAAATAATAAATAGAATCCCGGTTCAGGTATTACTGTAACATTTATCATTTGTTTGGACTCAAGCGAATTTGCTGTTGCAGTGAAAATTATTGAATGATAACCTTCATCTCCACTTGTCGTTACCCATGAATAATTACCCGTTACTGTGCCGGCGGAAGGAACCGAACTAAAATGTGCTGTATCGGAACTTGATAAAGTAATCATATCTCCATCAGCATCAGTTGCAATTACAGAAAAGGAAAGCGTATCCCCGGGATTAACTGTATAATTACTGATAGTATTTAAAACAGGTGAATAATTTGTTGTTATTCCTTCACCGTCCGGAATTATAAAATCTTTTACAATTCCCATGTGCTGCATGCCTGAAACTCCGGAATCGCCTGACAGAATTGGAGATGGGCGCAACGTATATGGTGAAGTTACCCGGCTGTCATAAACAAGTCCATTCGCAAAACTATGCCCGTCAATTACTGTAGCCGTATGACAATTGTTTAATGCCGTGTTAGGAAGAACCCAGTCATAAGGACTACTTCTGCCGGCATTTGTGTCATCATTACCGTTTTGGTCTTTAGGCACATGAGAATCACTTAATGGAATCGGTGAACTTTTAAAAGTGTTAATTGCCGCTTCTGTTCTGCTGCCCGTGTTCATATCACCACCAAGTACTATATAATCATTCTCCGGAAAATTAGCATTAATTTGTGTTTTGATTTCTGTTGCTTCAGCATTTCTGACAGTGGAGCCCGATGTCAACAGATGAACGCTTACAATATGTAAATCTTTCGGTCCCGGAATATCAATTGTTCCCCACGCAAAATCTCTGTTGCTGACTTCATCATCAGGCCATTCGCCGGAAGCTTTGAATGGCCATCTGCTTACAATGCCGTTAGGAATTTGCTCGCCGCCGCCTTCACAATAATAATAATAATTAGTACCAAAAGCTGAATCAATTAAATCCCGCAGCGAGCCGGAGTTATAATTAAATTCCTGAATTGCCACAATATCCGGTTTTAATCCCTGAAAAATGCGAATACCGGGGTTTTCATAAGCCTGATGTGTCCCGCTTGTCGTATTTGCAGCCATAACACGGCAAGTATAACTTCCGCCGGCAATGTCTGAACTTCTAACTGTATAACTATTTGTAACAACTGCATATCCGGAATTAGTATAGGAATTCACCGCATAAGCGGAATATTTTACTATTGTATTTCCACTGTAGGCAGGCAGAATGGCGGTATAAACTTTCCCGGCACTATGTGAAGCCGATACACTTGTTTCTGATGACCAATTATTTATTGAGTAAAAAACCGTTACTTCATCGATTGTTGTAACATCATCAAACGCTGAAACATAAATTGTTACCGGTTGGTTATTCGTTGGTACAACATTATGGATTATCGTTTCAATTATCGGTTTGTTTGTCGGACCTCCACCTCCGCCATCTTCATAAATTTGTTCAATATCTTCGAAGCTTGGATAGGTACCTCCATAAGTATCGCGATGTCCATAGAATTTTATTAGTTTTCCGATATTTCCAGGGTTAGACATAACACCCCAAATAGGCTGTTGTACACTTTCTAATTTCACCTGCAAACAATTATTAACATCTGATTCAGTATCAGAGTCGGCACAACTAATGCCATAGTCGTTGTCGTATGGCGGGTCAAAATCATCATAACGTCCACCGACAATGTATCCCTGTGCCCAATACATAGTCGCACTTTCCGGAAGCGCGCGTGCTTCGGCAATTGAATAGGGGTCGTTTTCAGTTCCCGAACCTGCAAAGCCGTTCATAGAGAGAGATAAAAATAATAATCCGATAATAATTAAAAATTTCATTGTTATCTTTTTTTAATTCTTTTTGAAATTGTGATTTATTTATAATTCTTGCCCCGCGTATGCCGGGGAATTATTTAATTTTTGTTATTTTTTAATTATAATTTTCTACTACCAACCCAAAGCAAGATGCTTTGGTTACTATAAATAAGAGTTTTATTATACCACTTTTCAAACACTTTTGCAAATAAACAGCAAAAATGATATAATATGCAAACTATTTAACAATGGATATTATATTATTAACTACAATAATTAACTAAAAAAAAGGAAAAAACAATGGCTATCAAAATTGGTATTAATGGTTTCGGACGTATCGGAAGAAACGTTTTCAAAATCATCCAGGAAACTGAAGGTGTTGAAGTTGTTCATATTA
>JAOZNZ010001026.1 GCA_029933535.1 bacterium
CTTTTTCTAAGTTTGCCTGAGCCATTTCTACTGCTGCTTTAGCACTTTCGAGTTGAGGTAATTTTGACATTAAGCGTCTTTGTTTATCGCTAGTTTTGTTTCCGGTAACTCTATTCCAATCATATAAACCAACTTCGTGTTCACCATGTTTGATTTCATAATTATATTGAGCGTTTTTAAGTTCACCCTCCAGTTTAACAACTTCAAGTTTATAATCTGAAGGGTCAATTTTGAGTAGTTCTTCTCCCTTAACAAAACGACCGCCGGGCACCATTTTCGGGCTGACTTCTATCAATTCCCCGCTAACCCTGGGGTACAATTCAACTTCACATGCGGGAATAACTGTTCCCATTGTATTCAAAATAATTTGATGTGAACAACGCGATAAATGAATTGCTTCAACCAAAGTTTTAATTTTATTCGGTTGTTTTCGTTTAGCTTTAGGGGGAGTTTTCATCATGCTTATGCCGATAAGGACTGCAACTCCGATTACAATAAAAGGTAAAACTATTTTAAGTATTTTCATTTTTTTAATATTTTTTAAATATTGACGTATTTTTTTAAGAAATATTGTATTAATTAGGGGTTACTTGAAAAGGATGAACACGAGTACGTTGTTATTTCATTGCTGCCATCCAAAATTCAAACATTGGACATTTCGCACTTTCGCACTTTCAGACCTTCAGACCTTCAGACCTTCAGACCTTCAGACGGCGTTTTGTTTTTATACTTGTAATAAAGAGCGAGGTCAATTGATACCATCACTAAATTGAGAATGTAAAGAAAAGTTATCCAGTCATAAGAATATAGAAGTTTATGAATAAGACCGCTTGTATATCCGACAATCAGGATCATCATAAACAAAGGACTTTTTCCGGTAACAACTTTTGTGTAGAGAGATTTAGCAATTGATATCGGCCAACTTAATCCAAAACAAATTAACATTATAGCTTCGTATAGGCTCATAGGTCGCGCCGATTTTGGTTAAGTTGCAGGCGCTCGGAGGAAATTCTTCGCTGTGCGAATAATTTATTTTCCGTGCGTTTGCTTTTTAGTTT
>JAOZNZ010000372.1 GCA_029933535.1 bacterium
GGATACGGAGATTGTGTATTAAAAAACAATGTCAATGCCGAAATTGTTGAAGATTCATTAAAATATTTTGCAGGGATACGGTATCAATTAGATGAATGGATTATAATGCCAAACCATGTACATGTTCTTGTAAAACCGGTTAAATCATATGACCTTTCAGACATTCTACATTCTTGGAAATCATTTACAGCTAATAAAATCAACGAAATCATTGGGGCGAAAGGACAATTGTGGATGCACGAAACTTATGATCATATTGTAAGAAGTGAAGAAGCATTTGAAGCTATAAAAAATTATATAATACAGAATCCTCAAAAGGCGAATATTAGTGTGCAGCAAGCGTCTTGGCTATAGCAATAAAGTAATGTAAGCTTCCAGCTTACAGCGAAGCAAGCTAAGAGTAGCTGATAACCGCAAACTAACTTATCAAAGCAAGATGCTTTGATTACTATACAAGCTAAGCATAGCTTACAACCGCAAACTAACTTATCAAAGCAGGATGCTTTGATTACTATATAAGCTAAACATAGCCGATAACCGCTAACCAACTTATCAAAGCAAGATGCTTTGATTACTATAAAGTAAGAAGAATGAAGAAATATTTAATAATCTTAATTTATGCTCTCATTGGAATGGCACTTGTATGGAAACTATTCACAAGTGAGCAGTTGAGAATAGCCTGGAACAATCCTTTATATTTTTATGACGGCCGGCATAAACTTTCCGGAACCGACGAAAGTGTGGATTTTGATTTGAAGGGCGAACTTAGAGTACGTGATAAGTTTTCAGGGAAGTTTGTGAGAATAATTCCCAATGCAGGAATTGAGTTATGTGATGAACAAAATCTAAGTTTTTCAAGTTCTAGAACCGGAAACAGAAAAATGCTTAAGCTAAGACCACAATGGTCAAATAATGCTGAAAATGATTATAAAAACACGAAATGGGTTAATGAAACAAATAAATATTTGCTTTATTTTGAGCAGCGGAACTACAGTAACGATAACCTTATTTCTTATTATAAAGATCTCGCTTATGGCAGGGGAGGAATATTTTTTGTAAATCCGGAAACAGGAAAACATATCGCTCATAAAAACTTCAGCACTATTTATGTGCCGGAACCTAAAGATGGTAGTTATGCAGGACCGACAAACTGGTTATGGGCTGCCGCAGCGAACAGAAAATTTGTTGAGGAAACTGTTGCCGGAAAGATTATTGTTCCGCCGAAAAAAAGAAATTCGCCTGGCAAGCGTGGACAAACAGCTTTTGATGAAAAGTATATGTATTTTCATACCGGAAATTCATCGGGATGGATAAGAATTAAAATTGATGAAGAATGGTTATAGACTATTCTTCGCTGAAAAGCTATAATTATTCTAACATTAAAATAAAAATATATTGGAGAAAATATGAACTTTAAAGTAAATCAGGATTTGTGTATCGGTTGCGGCGCATGTGAAGAAATTTGTCCGGAAGTATTTGAATTAGTTGATGATAAATCTCAGGTTAAATTGAATCCTGTGCCGGAAGAATTTCAGGAAAGCGCTTTGGATGCTGAAAATGGCTGTCCCGTTCAGGCTATTTCACATTAATAAACTAACAACGGAAATTTATAATGAAATTTCAAAAAATCGCCTTTTTTTTAATAATATTACTTTTGCCTCTTTCGTGTGCCGCTACACAAAAGAAAACAAATGATAAAACTGCGGCAGTACCGGCAGTGGCTCAAATCTCACAGACAACTTATCGTGATATCTTTCCCGATACCTGGGTGGCTACTGATGCACTCGGGCGTACAATGCCTGACGAATCTATTGTAGGGACAGTAAAAACCAACCAGCGGCGGGTTGTCGGTATATTTTACATAACCTGGCATGACGATGGCAAGAACACAAGGAGTGCAGCTCCATATTCATCAGACGTCACAAAGATATTAGAGAAGGAGCCTAAAGCTCGTTTAGACGCAAAACATCCTCTGTGGAAAAATAATTCTTACCATTGGGGTGAAGCTGAACTTGGATATTTTCTAAGCAAAGATAAATATGTTATCCGTATGGATATTTCTATGCTGGCTGACGCGGGAGTAGATGTTCTTATTTTTGACGTGACGAATGCTGTTCGTTACTGGGAAGAATGGAAAGTTATTTTCGAAGTTATGCATAAAATGAAAGCTGAAGGAAATAAAGTTCCAAAATTTTGTTTCTGGGCTTTCAACGGTCCGGTAATAACTGTCGTGCAAGATCTTTACGATAAGATTTATAAAGTTGGTAAACATAAAGACCTTTGGTTTTACTGGGACGGCAAACCATTATTGCTTTATAATGGATCACCATCTCACGATGCAAATCGCGGTGGAATAAACCACCCTAATCCTCATTATGATCCTGCGGCAAAAACCGATCCTGAAAATCCACATTTCGGTGACCCGGATTATACTGAAAAAAATTATCTTGACTATACAAAAGAAATAAAAAATTTCTTTACTTTGAGGACAATGTGGTGGGGGTATTATGAATGGGGAGGCAAACGCTTTGTCGGAACGGAGGATAACTGGAGTTTTGGATATGACATGAGTGATAAACGGGTTAGTTCGATGGACCCGGACAAACTTGTTTCAACACATAAAGGCAAAAAAGAGGAAGCTGCTGTTACTCCTGCTCAACATGCATCTTCAATGGTTGGCAAATGCTGGACACGAAAAAAAGGTGAGCCGAAACTCAATAAATACGATCTTCCTGTCCCCACGTATGTTCCGTGGTTAGGTAAAACTGTAAAAAATCCAGAGGCGTACGGTATTTATTTTCAGCAGCGTTGGGATGAAACACTGAAGAGTGACCCTCAGTTTTTGTATATCAACGACTGGAATGAATGGACCGCGGGAAAATATCATCCTAAGGATGGCGAAACTGTTCCTTTTATGGGTCGTAAAAGTCCATTCTTTTTTGTTGATCAGTATAATTCTGAATTTACACGTGCTATCCAGCCTATGAAAGATGGCTATACAGATAATTATTATATGCAAATGGCGCAGAACCTTAGAAAATATAAAGGCGCAAGACCTATTCCGCAACTGAAAGGTATAAATAAAATTATCGGTGATGGTAATTTCGATGACTGGGATAATATTAAAACTGAATATCGGGATACAGTTGGCGATACTGCCCATCGCGATTATCCTGGTTACGGCGGTCTGCATTACAAAAATGATTCCGGGAGAAATGATATTACGACCTGTAAAGTTGCTGTAGATAATAAATATATTTATTTCTTTGCACAGACTAAAGAGCCCCTGACACCTTACACAGGAACTAACTGGATGTTACTCCTGATTGATGCTGATAATGACTCTAAAACCGGATGGTACGGCTACGATTTTCTCGTAAACAAAAACGTAATTAATAAAAAAACAACTACACTGAAACGCTACGATAAAGCTGCCGGTAAGTGGATTACAAAAGCAAGAATACCTTACAAATATGCCGGAAACAAACTTGAATTAGCAGTTCCGCGCAGTTATCTTAAATTAACAGGTAACGCTTTCACTTTTGATTTTCACTGGGTAGATAATCCCGCTGATTTAAAAACACCTATTTCTTTATGCACTAATGGTGACAGTGCACCAAACAGGAGGTTCAACTATCGCTGCATATGGAAGAAAAAGTAATGTAAGCTCTTGACCGGCGAATGCCTGGTTCCAGCTTACAGTTAAGCATAGCTGATTTGACAAGTAAAGAAGCATATGTTATAATACTATTATTATGAAACTATTATGCAATCATTTTAAAACAACATTAATACGAATATGAAAACCGTGACTATTAGAAATTTATCCGAAAGTGTTATTTCCACTGTTCGGACACTATCAAAATCTGAGCGACGAAGTATTAATAATGAGTTTGTTATTTTAATTGAAACGGGACTGAATACTGTTATGTCCTCCTTGGGTGGAAAGAAAGTAGAGTTACACGAAAATTTTAGAGATCCGGAAAGGCAGGCTGCATTATGGGAAGAAATTGCGGGAAAATGGGAGGATTCAAGAGAAACTCCCGAAATAATCCGGGATATTATTGAGTCAAGAAGCCGGGGAAGGGAGTTTTCGTTATGATACTTTTGGACACAGATATTTGTATTGAGCTTTT
>JAOZNZ010000373.1 GCA_029933535.1 bacterium
TTGCTGCCATCAGGCATAATGACCGTTGCGGTTGAGTTATGCGGCACGGAAATATTGATTGTAAAAACATTATTTTCAACTTTCCATTCAGATTTTATTTTGCCGTATGGTGTTTCCTGCTCTGCATCAACCCAGGTTAAATCTTCAACTGGAGAAGGTTTTATAATAAAATTTTTGTATCCCGGATTTTGAGGATCTATTTGTATTCCGGCAAGACATTTATAAAACCAATGGCTTATATCTCCAAAAAATATGTGGTTTAGCGAGCCGGCTGCCTGCCATGATTCAAAAAGTGTTGTCGCTCCTTTATCCATCCAATATCCCCAACTCGGATACGTTTTCCGGTTAGCAATTTTATACGCAATGTCGGCATGACCGTTATCGCTCAGTACATGCAAAATCCATTTTACCGTATGAGCTCCGCAAATGGGATGATAGTCAAGTCGTTCAACATCTGAAACCAATTTTTCTACTGCCAAATCAATATTTTTTTCCGGTACAACATTCTGATAAAGCGCGGTAGACTGAGCAGCCATTGTCCCGTTAGTATAAATCCCGAGGGATGGAATATGGAAAGCTCTGTTAATATTATCTTTAATATTTTGAGCTTCTTTTTCATATTTCTCCGCTTCTTCAGTTTTTCCGATAATTTTTGCGATTTCAGAAACTAATTCCGTTACTTTATAATAATAAGCAGATAATAAAAATCTGTCGGGTACAAGTGAATCATCAGGAAAACCACTCGGTGGAAGCCAATCACCAAGTCCAAAACATACTATACCCCCTGTTACACCAAACCCGTCACAATCATAACCTGCTGCTTTAGTTTTAGCATAATCAACATATTTTTTCATTGAGTCAAAATGATCTTCGAGAATTTTTTTGTCACCGCAGTTCAAATACTGATACCAGCAAATTAAAGTGTAAGCACTGTCCCACGCAGGGCCATTCCCCCAATCATATCCCCATCCCGCTGTTGGAACAATCCCGGGTAGCGCGCCATCATCACGCTGCTCATCTTTTATATCATTCATCCATTTTGCATACGCGGAAGCCGGATTGAAATTTCTATATCCCAGCTCTGCTGACAGATGAGCGTCAGCCATCCAACCGTTTTTCTCTCTATGCGGACAATCGGTAGGAAAGTGGTGAAAATTACTTCTGTAAGATCGGAGAGTGCATTCCTGGATTTGGTTGAATAAATCATTTGAACATTTGAAAGTTCCTGTTTGTTCAAATGCTGTATGAAGAAAACATCCTTTGATGTCTGTAAGTTCAGGCTTGCCCGGGCAACCTTCTATTTGAACATATTGGAATCCGTGATAATTAAATTTTGGTTCAAAAGTTTCTTTTCCATCGCCTTTTAAGATGTAAGTATCCGTTTGGAATTTTCCGGGGTCTTCTAAATGTACCCTTAAAGAATCCCGCTCTACTGTTCCGTCTTCTCTCAGTCGTTCGCCATATTTTAAAATAACCTTTGTTCCGGCAGGACCTTTAACATTAATTTTCACCCACCCGGCGAAATTGACACCCATATCGGCGACAAAAAGTCCCGGTTTTGGTTCTGTAATACTCTTTGCAGGAAAAGTCTCCGTAATTTTTACCGGAGGTAAAGTATGGCAGCATATCTTCCCTTTTGGAGAAATCGCACTAACAGCCTGTTGCCACTCGCTGTCATTATATTCAGGAGTCGACCAATCTTTTTCCTCAAGCCGCGCATCATAAACTTCACCCATATACATACCGTTAAAAATAATCGGTCCGGTAGAAACTTTCCACGAAGTATCCGTAGTAATAATTTCTTTAGTTCCATCAGTATAATTTACAAGAATCTTCATCAGTAATGATGGACAATTTCTCCATGGAGCTGTGCCTGCGTCCCAAACATTAGAGCAAAATTGATTATAAAATCCATTGCCGAGAATTACACCAACAGCGTTTTTGTCTTCGTTAAGATATTTTGTGATATCATGAACAACATAAAGTACTCGTTTATCATAGCGGGTAACTCCCGGATCAAGCACTCTCTCGCCAACTCTTTTACCGTTCAGTAAAAGTTCATAAAATCCAAGTCCGGAAATATAAGCGCGAGCGGAAGTAACTTCTTTTTTCACGGAAAATTCTTTTCTCAGCAATGGAGCTTTTTCATTTTCTTTGTCATTAATATCCGTAAGCCTGCCAATCCATTCAGCATCATCCCAATTTTTTACATTAAGAATCCCCATTTCAAAAAAAGCGGGTTTACTGAAATTTGTTGCTTCGCCGGAATTATCCCATATTTTTACCGCCCAGTAAATTCGTTGGCCGGATTCAAGTGCCGGACCGGTATAATTAATAAGATTAGACTGGTCGGAATCGACTTTCCCGCTGTCCCATAATATCGCGTCGCCATTTAGAATATCTTCTTCTTTTTCAGAAACTATAATTTGATATGCGGATTGTTGTATATCCGAAGCATCACCTATAATCTGCCATCCGAGCCGGGGAGTTTTTGCATCTATCCCAAGCGGGTCAGTTAAAAATTCACAAGTTAAGTTAGTTAGTTTAATTGGTTGGTTCATTGTGTTGATAGTTGGTAGTTGATAGTTGGTAGTTGGTAGTTGGTAGTTGGTAGTTGGTAACTTTTTTATTTTATTTTTCTCTTCATCGCACGAATTTTATCATACTGATAATGATATGTTCCGTCTTTCTTGTTATTTCCAATTTGCGTCGCGTAAAAAAGATAAAGCCAATTCGTTCCGTTTATCCCGGTAACTAAAGCCTGTGCTACATGACAGGCAGGCGCATCATCGTCCGGTGGAATGAAATCAAGCTTCTTCCAATTGATTCCGTCCTTTGAGACCGCTTCGCGAAGCTGGCGGTGCATCCAGGGTGACTGTCCTTTTTTTATTGGATAGCCAATCGGGTCTGCAAAAGCATGATACTGATCTCCAATCTTTATTATTTCAGGATTCGGCCAGTTTTCCATAACAGGCAGTTTCAAGTCATGTGAAATTTTGAATCCGTTTTTTTTTGCAAAATTTTCTCTATTTTCTGAGTAACCCATGCAAATACCTTTACCGGGCAGCCAATAGTCAAACCATAATTTCCATTTCCCATTTTCCCATCGTAAACAAGGCCGGTGAAAATCACCTATTCTTTCGGGATCAGGTTTTGGGTTCATTCGGTCTTTATCACGGATCAGCAACGGTTGTTTTGTTTTTTTCCAGTGGATTCCATCAGACGATTCCGCGCCCATAACGCAGCAAGCCATTGAAACAGGATAACCGACCACTTGTTTATCAAAAGTTTTCGATGTAGAGCTGTAAGCCATATAAAACTTACCTTTTTTTAAAACGACGGAAGGGTCACCGGTATGCCAGGTTTCATACCAATTAGTTCCGGCATAAAGCACAGGTTTCCATTTTTTGGGATTCATAGTTTTATCCCATTTGCCGCCTTTGCTGTAAATTTCCCATTCCTTTAAATCTCTTGAGCGAGCATGAAAAATAGCGTCCGCTCCGGGTACATCAGGATTAATCATACCGGCAGCCCAACCGAAGAACCACATTTTATATTTATAATCTTCACCGGTTTCGACGACGCATGGCTGGTACATATTATTAAAATTAGTAATAAGCGGAGTTTTATCGCGCTGCCATTTTTCAGAAGCATCCGAGCATACAGAAGATGCAACTGCGAAAATAATAATCAAACAAGTTTTTATTTTATTTCGTTTTTTCACGATATTCTTTGTATTAATATAAGATATTTATTTTACCAGTTATTAAAAAAGATTACCACTTATTAATTTAATTTTATCATTTCCACAGACACGCTTTTTTCATATCGTAACGGAATTTCTTTTTCAGCCGTTTTCGTTTTTATAATTTCATCTTCCTCATTTTTATAACTTATTTTCCATTTCCCGCGTGGCAAAAAAACTAATGTGTCTGTTTCAGGACCTTTTGTATTTATCGTAATCCTTTGGGAGTTGGCAGTTATGGCAAGCACTTGATCGTGAAATCTGATGTTGGAAATTCTTAAAACCGGCCAGTCTTTCGGAAGCAGAGGAGATAATTTGAAACCGTCAGCCAGGGGTTCGAATCCTAAAAATCCGTAAATCATAACCTGAGGCACAAGCACACTCTCA
>JAOZNZ010001027.1 GCA_029933535.1 bacterium
GCAGGTGACGATACAACTTACGACGCTATCAGCGGATGGGCGCTCAGGCTTCAGAACCACACCCGTGATGTTGGAGTAATTGCCGAAGCGTCACATTGGGTCACGAATGTTTTTCATGCGAATTTTGGAACTAATACTATCACGCGGCAGATCGACCTGGATTTTGATGGTGAAAACGAATACATTATTGTTAACAATTTAATTTTTGCATGCTTCGAAAAATACGGCGGCAGACTTATTAAAGCTTTTGCCATAGACTGGTGCCCCGAAATTAACGCTTACGATGCGCGGGAAATTATCGGCTCCCCTATCAGTAATCCAAGCGATCCAACCGAAGCGGAATTTGAAGCGGGAAATTCTTATTTTAACAGGTGTTCCGGATTTCGGGATGCCGGGCAGGTTGATTCGATTTATTCTGTTACACCAATTGATAATGGATTTACTTTTTCTTCCGGTGGAATTTCTAAATCTATAACTTTAGAGTCAGGACGTGATTCTCTGGATGCTTCTTACACGGCTTCCGGAACAACTTATGTGCGGTTTGGTTTTGTACCGAACAATCTTGATCTTCTCATGAAAGGGCAGAATGTTATTAACATTGATTCGGCGGCAAATCATTATGGGTTAATAAACACAAATGCCGGAGGACGCGTTTATGTTAAATGGGATTCTAACGTTTCCCGGAATTCAACTCCTTCGTATGCGGGATATTTGAATCGTGTGCAGGCGCTCACAGAGCAGGTAGAAATTCAGGGCACCGATAATTTTTCCATAAGCCTTGCCGCAAGCAAAGATAACGACGGAATACCTGATTCGTATGAACTGGCTAACGGACTTGATCCTAATTCTGATGATGGTGATACAGCGCGTTACAATTATTTAATAAATTCGCAAACAATAATACCGGAACCGGGAACATGGATTTGGATTATTATGTGGAGTGCATTAATGTTGCCGCAGCGAAAAGTCGACTTAAAATGAGCGGCATTTAATGCGATAATTCATTGTCGCTCAATGCGACAATGAATTAACTATTATAATTATTTTTGCATCGAG
>JAOZNZ010001028.1 GCA_029933535.1 bacterium
TACTATTATAATAGGATTAATTACTTTACCTACATTCAATTTTGCATCAATAACTTTCTCTTTATATGCTCGTGCTATTGTATTTAGAATTGTTTCTTTATTCAATTTTTCTGCTGCTAAACCAAAAATATCAACAATAATAACCGGATTATTTCCACAGAATTGATATAGATTTATGCTGTCCTGATAATCTATTGGGTCTCTCTGCGTCCATCTGCCTGCTATTGGGTCATAAGCGCGATATGCGTATAAATATAGCTGACAATCTGATAAATATTCTTTTGTGCTGAAAGTGTATCTCGGGTCGAAAGTTCCTGTATTTGTTACCGCATTACCAAAAGCATCATATTGTAATTGGCATTCTTCACTACCTGAATCATTTAGAACAACTAATGTGTCGCTACGATGGTTACTTAAATAAAAATGTGGATCGCCGGAGTCATCAATTTCAGCAATGACATCGCCTGTTCCTTCTGCAATTCCAAGTCCTCTGACGAACCACCTTGTTACTCCGTTCGTAGAATCTAATTCTCCAATTGGTATGTTGCCGTTGTGGATTATTTTACGCCATATCAAAGAACTGTCATTCGGGCCTTTACCAATTCCTATTCTTCTGTTCTGTGAATCATATAGAAACTGGTAAACATAATTTGGTCCAGTAATTTTTACAAGTTTATTTTGAGCGTTATAATAATACCTTGTAACTATTGTACTGTTTTTAGTCTTCGTTTTCAAGTTGCCTGCAATGTCATAAACATAATTGTATTTGTTTGAACCAACTCCATAAACGGGTTTGCTCGGACTGTTTATCCACCAGGCGTGCGGTCGAGATTCGCTTGCGCCAAACCAGACACAATTATCAGGTTTTAATGGATTGCTGTCGGTGTTGTCGGGTATGTTGTCGGAATCACTGTCAACTTTCCACGGACACGTATTGTAAGTGTTGACTTCAACATTATCGTTTAATCCATCATCATCTGTGTCGGCATCATCGGGATCACTGCCGTAAGTTATTTCTTCATCACGGGTTAAACCGTCTTCATCAGCGTCTGACG
>JAOZNZ010000374.1 GCA_029933535.1 bacterium
TTCATCAAATTTAATCGCCTAAACCGGAATGAACAAAAGCAATCCAAACAGCGAAGTTTCAAAAGCTGAACCTGCTTTATCGGCAGATGAAGTTCTTGACAGTTCAATCCAATTTTTAAAAGGTGTTGGTCCTAAAAGAGCCTTTACGTTAAAAAAATGCGGTGTTGATACTGTTTGGGATGCTATTAATTATTTTCCTTATCGCCATGAAGACAGGCGAAAAATAATCCATATCAGAGATGTTGAAAACGGAGAATTCGCTACCGTTTATGGTTTGGTTGACACTATCGCTTCAAGAAAAATGAGGAACAGAAAAACCCTCGTTCAGGTAAGCATCAAAGACGCATCGGGAATTATTTACGGAGTTTGGTTTAACCAGCGATGGATGAAAGACAAATTCAAGAAAGGTCAAAAAGTTTTATTCAGCGGGAAAGTTCAAACATCTCCTTCCACGCAAATAAGTAATCCTGCTGTCGAAATCCTTCCCGAAGACTTTTTTCCCGAAGATTATGAAGGAACGTTAATTCCAATTTACCGGTTGACTGAAGAAATTAATGCCCTGGCTATGAGGAAAGTTATTCAAGCTGCTTTGGAACGCGGACTTCCTTATGTTGAAGAATATTTACCTGAAAAAGTATTGAAGCAGTTTTCAATTATGCCTCTGCGGGAAGCTTATAAAATAATTCATTCTTACGATTATCCCGCGGAAGAACTCACCGAACAAAATATCGCTATTGCGCGCCGGCGAATAGTAATTGATGAATTTTTTGTTATTGCGATGGGTCTTCTTATGAAACGCCGAAGGACCGAGCAGCTTCCTTACCTTATTCATCACAAGAAGCCCGGAAAGCTTGTGAAGGATTTTATTAAGAATCTGAGTTTTATTCTTACAAATGCGCAAAAAAAAGTGCTGAAAGAAATATTCGATGACCTTGTTAATAATAAACCGATGAACAGATTGCTGCAGGGAGATGTCGGCAGCGGGAAAACAATTGTCGCGTTAACTGCAATGCTGGCAACTGTTGACGGAGGATATCAGGCCGCTATAATGGCGCCAACAGAAGTTCTCGCGCGTCAGCATTTCAAAACGATCAGCAATCAACTTCGCGGAACGGGAGTTAAAATTAATGTACTTACCGGCAGCACGAAAGCAAAAGAAAAACGGGAGATTCTTGAATCTCTTGCCGAAGGCGAACCGCAAATAATTATAGGTACACATGCATTAATACAAAGCAATGTACAAATTCCTGAACTTGGTCTCGCGGTAATTGATGAACAACACAAGTTCGGAGTTATGCAGCGCAATCAATTGCGGGGAGAAACGAACCAAATTGATGTTCTCGTAATGACAGCTACACCGATACCGCGAAGTCTTGCTTTAACTGTGTATGGTGATTTAACGATTTCGACTATTGATGAACTTCCGAAGGGCAGAATTCCAATAAAAACATATGTAATTCGCCCTGAAAAATTGTCACGTGTGTGGGAATTTATTCGAAAGCAGGTTAATCAGGGAAAACAGGCATACATAGTTTATCCGCTAATAGATGAATCTGATAAAATGCCTTTGAAGCCTGCTGTTGCAATGTATGAAGAATTGAAAGACAAAATTTTTCCAGAGTTGAAAGTCGGTCTGGTTCATGGCCGCGTAAAAGCAGATAAAAAAGAAACAGTTATGGATCTCTTTCGCGAGGGCAAAATAGATATCCTCGTTTCAACAACGGTAATTGAAGTCGGTATAGATGTGCCAAACGCAACTGTTATGGTTATTGAAGAAGCGCATCGTTTTGGACTCGCACAATTACACCAGCTCCGGGGAAGAATTGGAAGGGGTGGAGAAACATCGTATTGTGTACTTGTGAATAATGAAAAAGAGGACCCGCCGGTTTGGAAATATAAGAAAAATAAAGAGCCTGTGCAGCAGGATTTAATTGAAACAACTTCAAACTCACGCCTGGCAATAATGGCAGAGACGAATGACGGTTTTAGAATTGCTGAAGAAGATTTGAAAATCCGCGGTCCGGGAGAGTTTTTTGGAATTGAGCAGACAGGAGTTCCGGCTTTAAAACTTGCGAACTTAATTGGCGATGAAGAAGAACTCAGGCTATCCCGCCATATTGCGGATACATTGTATCAATACCGTGACACACTAAAACCTGAAACGCGTGAAAAAATCCGCAATAGATTATTCAGGGCGTTTGGGAAAACTATTCGCGGCGTAGATGCGGGATGAAATCCGTAATCCGTGATCCGTGGTCCATGGTCCATGGTCCGTGATCCGTAATTTACAAACACAAAATATAAATAAAACCACATAAGGGACATAAGGTCACATTAGAGAAAATACAATTATTACAAAAAAATAAACCTTATGTTTACTTATGTTACTTATCCACGAGCGCCTTCGGCCTCGGGACAAGTTGTGGTTCATAAAAATTAATGTATTAAGTAGGATTGTTGTTTAGATATTGGTATTTTCACCGAAATATGCTACAATAGTAGATAGTATGATGAAAAATAAAAATATAAGATTTTTATGTATTACTTTAATGTGTTCCACTCTTTCGCTTTGCGTTTATGGGTCACAAATTAGTGATGTTAATCTAACTTCTCAACCTGATAAGTTGTCAGCTGATTGGCTTGTAAACAAACAGGCGGTAAATGTAACTGTTAAAGCAAAGCCGGGATGTGTGATCAGCAAATCAGATTATGGAGTTACTTCTGTTGGAAATCCTATCCTTGTTTGGGCTGAACGTTCCAAGAACGAGAATGACAATGATATTTACGCCCAGATGTTTTTTTCTGATGGCACAAAAATATGGAATGCTGACAGATTTCCAATAAATGTTTTCCGGGGCGATCAAACAAATCCAAAAGTTATACCTTCACAGGAAGGAGGTTTTTTTGTTGTGTGGCAAAGCGATAGCGCAGGCAAAAATAATATAAATATATGGTGTCAGCGATTTTCTCAAAATGGCAAAGCGGCCTGGACAACTCCTGTACCGGTTTGTGCTTTTTCAGGGAATCAAATAAAACCTGTTATTATAACCGATATTGATGGAAGTATTTTAATCGCATGGGAAGATTACAGACGCGGGAATGCTGATATTTATGGTCAGCGAATCGAACATGACGGTTCATTTACGGGTCCTGAAGATGGTGCTGCCATTGATGTGTCATCCGGCAATCAAACGAATGTAAAATTTGTACTTGATGACAGTGGGCAGCCTGTATCATTAAAATGGACAAGCACACGTGAAGGATTTTTAAAACCTGTGATAGTAGAAACAGATATATCTAAAATGCCGATTCCCGAGCCGGGGATATTTTTCTTATTATTCCCTGCATCGCTTCTTTTCTTAACACGTTTAAGGCATGTTTAATTTCCTTACTTCGCACTGCACTTTGTCAGAAATCACTCAGATGGTGCAGGGATTTCAATGCCTTTGCTTTCCGGATACCCGAAGTTTGGATTACCGCTGATGTCCCAGGTGAATTTCTTGATATTAACATCCCGCTTCCAGCCGGCACCTTTTTGCTTTGCCGTATGATAAACTATCCACTCTTCTTTGCCATCGGGAGATTTTACAAAAGACGCATGCCCGGGACTGAAGACCGTTCCTGTTCCGCTGAAAACAGGAGTTCGGGATTTTGTCCACGAGCCGGGATCAAGAGGATTATCACCACTCAATTTCAATTGCCCAAGGCAATAATTATTAGTCCAGCTTCCGCTGGCAGAGTATATGATAAATATCTGATTTTTGTTTTTTAGAACTTGCGGTCCTTCGTTAATTAATGGCCGACCGATTTTCTCCCAATCATATTCGGGTTCAGAGATTAACATTCGTTTTCCTGTAATAGTTTTTGGATTTTTCATTTTTGAAATGTAAAGATTCTGCTGAACATTTCTATTGCCTTCCCAACCCGACCATATGAAGTAAAGTTCTCCCGAGTGTTCCAACACAGTTCCATCTATTGCCCATTTATCTAAAGGGTCATATATTTTTCCCTTGAAGGCATATTCTCCCAAGGGATCAACAGTTTTGCTTTCCAGAACATACATTCGATGGTTTTCATTTTCCCCGTCATCGGCGGCAAAATACACATACCATTTTTCATTA
>JAOZNZ010000018.1 GCA_029933535.1 bacterium
TTTCCTCTTTGACAATTGATTTGCAAAAAAGAGTTAAACATTATATAATGTCAATGTTGAGATAATTAGAATATCAACTTTGACAATGTTGATAAATATTTGACATTCCTGTCCCGATAGTATAGCGTATCGGGAAATAGCATGATTTTTAAAAATTTCACCAATTTTGATTTGAAAAATAAAAATTATTATGATAATAAAATTAATAGCTTGTGAAGTGTTCACAAGAGAAGCTTGCCTCTGTGTGGCAAATTCTCCGCATACAATAGATGTCGAATTTACTCCAAAAGGAGCTCATAACGATCCCGATTATTTTCGCGGATTTATTCAGAAAATAATCGATGCGGCAGGGGAGTCGGAAAAAAAATATGACGCTATCGCTTTATGCCTCGGCTTGTGTGGAAATTCTACCGCGGGACTGAAATCACCCGGCATTCCTCTCGTGATTCCAAGAGCTCACGATTGTTGTACATTATTTCTTGGTTCAAAAGAGAAGTTTAAAAAATATTTCGGTGATCGCCCAAGTTCGTCTTTTAATTCCGCGGGCTATCTTGAACACGGCGGGGATTATATTCACGAAGCGGAAACTATCATTAAAAAAACGGGGTTGGATGAAGAATACGCCGATTTTGTTAAACAATACGGTGAAGATAACGCGAAATTTATCTGGGATACTTTGCATACTCAACAGGACGCGGCGGAAAAAGACCACAAATTGTTTTTTATAGAAGTTCCGGAATTTGAGCACCTTGGTTATGCAGAAGAATGTAAAAAAACAGCGTTGACTGAGAATAAAGAATTTGTTAAACTCGAAGGAAATATTCGCCTTATAAAAAAACTCGTCTATGGAGATTGGAATGATGATGAATTTTTAATAGTAGGCCGGGGTGAAGAAATTTCCGGTGTTTATGATCTCGATGAGATAATAACCACGAAATAAATTGACCTAATTTCTAATAGAAATCCCCCTAACCCCCTTTAGGAAAGGGGGAATAAATAATAACCAATGAATAAGAAAAAGAAAAAACCAATTGTTTGGTGTTTATTTATTGTAAATTGGGATTTCCTTAGAGCAATTAGAAATTAGAGCAATTAGAAATTGGAAACTGATTTACCAAAAAATATAAAAATATGCTTAATATAAATAAATCCCCCTTCATTGTTGGAGTCATCAATCCCAAAATAATTGATGATGAATTGAATTATATCCAAAAAAATCAACCCGATGTTGTTGAGTATCGAGCTGATTTGAATGATGTCATTAATGTTGACATCATTAAATCTCATCTAAAAAAAATATCGGCTGAATTGCCTTTGCCGTTGCTTTTTACATTACGCGACAAATGTGAAGGTGGAAATTTTTACGGAACAGATGAACAGAGAAATAAAATTTATTCTGAAATTCTTGATCTTGTAGATGCAATTGATATTGAATCTTCCCTTGCAGAAGCTTCAAATAATGTCATCAAAACCGCACACTCAAAAAATATTAAAGTGGTTTTGTCTTATCATAATTTCGAAAAGACACCGGAATGTTCTTCGCTTTATAAAATTATAGATAAATGTTTTGACAGAGGAGCTGATATAGCTAAAATAGCAACAATGTGCAAAACTGAAAAAGAAGCCGAACAACTAATCTCTCTTACGGTAAAATATAATAATATTGCGACAGTAGGTATGGGAAAATACGGACGCTTAACAAGAATATCCGCTCCTGCTTCCGGCTCAATATTAACTTATGCTTTTACTGACAGTAAGGAGAGTCCTGTTCCCGGCCAATTTACAATTGAAGAGTTAAAATCGGAATGGAAATCCGCGGGGATTAAAGTAAATTAAGCTTCCAGCTTAATGTTAATTAGAGGATACTTGAAAGGGATTTGACAAGAAAAACTCCCCTCCTTGGTAAGGAGGGGAATTCGGGAATGCAAATTTTATTTATGTTCACGCTAATTGAAAGATAAAATCCCCCTCACCCCCTTTATGAAAGGGGGAATTGCTTTAGTTAACGTTTAGGATTCAGATATGCCAAACCCTTTTTGAGTAACCCATAATTATGTGGGACACTCGAAAAGAACAAATAATAAAAATTAACATAACAAAAAATGAAAAAAATACTACTTGTACTACTTTTACTTTTATTCGGTTGTTCCGGAACTACAAAACAAACTCTGAAAAAAGATTCTTCACCGGAAAAAAAAGCTTCAATTTCAAATGAACAAAAATTAATAAATCTAATCTCTGATGAAGATGATGAAGTCGCTATGAAGGCAATTAGTGTCCTCGGAAGACAGGATGACGCGTCAAAAGCTGTCGTTCAAAAATATGATGATATGTTTCGTAATTGTAAAAATAATAGAAGAATCGAAGATCTGTTAGACGCAATTTATTTGTACAATAATCAGATAGACTTTTTGCCGGGACTTGAAATTTGTTTGAACAGCACTAATGAAGATGTACGTGAAGAAGCAATAGATATTATAGGTGGAATAGAGGAAAAAGAAGCGATTGACGCCTTGATAAAAGCGTTATCAAACAAATATTCCGTTGTTATTGAAGAAGCTCAATATTCTCTTGAACTTTTGACTGATAAAGAGTTCAAAAATCAGTTGCAATGGAAAACTTGGTGGAAAATGAACCGCAAGAATTTTCAGTTTTAAAGCATTTTGCTTTTTAAAACAATTAATTTTATAAGGCAGAATGATTTATGGCAGAATAATTAAATATTATATTAATAAATAAAATTTGTACTCATTCGTGTCTATTGGTGTTCATTCGTGGTAAAAAAAATTGTGTTTTCTTTCGTGCTTTTCGTGGTTAATACCCAAAATATCTAATCGTTCCCATTATCCATTCTTCTTTCAAAAATGTCACACGGCCGATTAAAAGAGAAACACGAGCCATGATCGTAAAAGCAAATGACGCTCCGAAACCTATCATCAAATAAGCTATGCCGATTTTAGTTAATCCACGGGAGAAAGGATCGGTTTTTTTCAACGAGAAAAAGAAATAATATAAGACGCTTAAAATCCCTACAATTAAAGAAATATTTCCAAAAGTCTTTGCCCAGTCGATTGAACCGGAAACAGAGTGGACAACCGGAATTATTGAAGCCTGAATTTGTCCGAGAATTTGTGTTTGAAAATTCAGAGGCATTGCCATTCCAACACCAATACCAAGTAAATAAGCCATAGGGTATCTTGAAACCCATGCGTGTTTAGGAGAAAAGCGCGATAGGAAAAGCAAACCGAGCAGCAATGAAAAAATAATATAAGCGACCCAGAGATTTCTGGAAAGCGAAACAGTTTTGTAACTTTTTATATATTTTTCAGTTGATTTTTCTAACGCAAAAATATTTTTCATATTTAAAGTAGAATTATTTAACGCATTTTGTACTGCCGTAGCAACTTGCTTTTGATCTGCAAGGTTAAGAGACGAACGCCCAAGTGTTTCATTCATCAGAATAAAGAAACCATTTTCGTTGAACGGTATTTGTTCTACTGCGGCAAGTTGGAGATCATTGGTTGGTTTGTGTGAACTGACAAAAGAATTAATTTCAGCGACTATAGTATTAGTAACAGCTGATTTATCAACTTTTAGATTGTGCACATATTTAATTAGCGGCTTTTCAATTTTAGGTTTAATACCGTTTTGATAAGTCAGAACTATAAAGTATCCAACGCTGACACCGACAAAAATTGCTTCGGTAAGTTTAAACATAAAATTATCTTTTATGAGGAATGAGAAAACGCAAAAAGTAAGCAATGCGGCTACCCAAATGCCGGTAAGATCTATAAAAGTATCAGGTGTCATATTATTTCCTTCTTTTTCTGAATTTACTTACAAAAAATTCAATGTTTCCAATTAATATTAGCGCAATAGCAAGTGTATGCGCGTAAAGTTGTGAACGCATGCCTTTAATTCCACTGCCGAGAGATTTTAATTCCGTTTCGTATTCTGCAGCACCACGCAATCCGGCAAGCAAGCCGGTAATTTGTTTTGATTGAATGTAAGGGTAATAATCCGCTGCTGCGACAGCTGTCATTCCAAGCCCGACACTTCTTCCAAATTTAGTTTTGGCTACGTTTATCCATATTTCAGGCATCCCGACATATCCGGAAAGAAGAATAACATCTTCAATATCTCCGTAATTATTAATTCCTTTCATAATAGGTAAAGTGTTAAGGTCATTTCCCGCATAATCGCTTTCGTATGCTGAGAGAATACTTTCGCCCATTTGCATGTAAACCATAAACGGGTTTGGCCGGAAGCCGAGAAAGACGTAATCTTTTCCGGCTTTTTGTGGTTGGAAATTATCAGATGACTCGTGCGCGGTTTCTTCAATAATATTTTGAGCAAGCTGTGCTGAAATAACATTGTAGCCGACATTACCAAGTACTTTCACGCCATTTTTAAAAGCATGGCGAAGAAGTGATATTGCCATCGGTTTAAGTTCGGGCGCTGTGCTGGGATCAAAATCAAAGCAGATTAAAATAACCCCGTTCGTGTTAAGCTTTAATCTCACTAAGTGTTCACTAAGTTCGCGGATTTTTTTATCATCTTTTTTTTCTTTTGCCTCTTTCAGCTTTTCTTCAACTTCGATTATACTTTTCCGGCGCTTTTCCGGAATGGACTCAACTGAATTGTAAAGTCCTTTTGTTGCAGAAGAAACGTTTAAAGTCATCGGCTTGTCCGAAAACATTCCGGCGAGAACAGCCAAAAAAGCTGCGCTGTATATCACCGCGCGATAATTTCTTTCCCACCATGATTTTTTTGGAGGAATAAAAGTCGAACTCTCTTTATTGTTTTTATCGTTCATATTTAAGTCTAAAAGTCTAAAGTTTAAAGTTTAAAGTCTAAAGGTCATAACACACCCCGTCGCTTTGCGCCACCCCTCTGTAGAGGGGAATTAAGAACCACCCCGTCTTTCGGGCACCCCTCCTTATTAAGGAGGGGAGTATAAGTCCCCCTTTTCTAAAGGGGGGGAGGGGGATTTTAATGATTACCGAATACCGAATACTGAATACTGAATACTTCTGAATCATAATTGAAATTTTGAATTTGATTTTTGTAATTTATTTGTAATTTATTATTTGATTTTTGTTGCTTTTTTCATTATAACTTAACCTTGCCCTCCCATATAAGGTCGTTCAATACCAAAAATAATTTTTATACTTGTTGCTAATCCGCCAAGAGCGATACCGATAATAATTCCTCGTTTAGCTGCTGTATTTGGAAAGTCAAGAATAATACTTTTTAAATATTCAAAAGTAGAGATATCTTTTATTGTGCCACAGGCAATAAATTTACCTAAAATGGGAATTTGTTCAATTGGGACTTGCCCTAATAAAACAATAATTGCCGCAACGAGAAGTAAACCGGCTTCCCAGGATTTAATACGTACAGCTCTATAAGCTGCTGACATTATGTAAAACGCGAGTAGCGAGAAAGTAGTTGCCGAAAGCGGCATGAAAATGTAATTATAAAACCAGTCAAACATTGGAACTGATTTTTTATTAACGGGAATGTTTTTACCTGCAAGAAGAGTGTTAGTAAAAGTCGATTCAGTTTGAAAACCAAATAATGTGTGAGTAGTCGTAACAAATAAATTCGTTTCGCCTGTAATGTTGGTTTTTGCAACAGTCGGACTTTTAATTTTAATATCGTTGGCAGGGATCAGACCAATTGTTGCCACCACAACCACACAGGTCAGAGTAATCAAACTAAAACCCCAACCCGGCATCTTTCTTTTTATTTTATTTCCGTGCATATGAACCAAACTTGCAATGCCGATTGCAAGAGCGAAGACGCCGACAATTTGTGTGGAATTGCCTACCCATTCAAGCATATCTTTTTCGACAGGATCCCAGGGCGAGAAGAACTGGAGCAGCAAAACAATTCCGCAAATAAAGCAAATAAAAGGAGGTAATTTAGAGCGCATAAATAGTTATTAGTTAATAGTTATCAGTTAATTATTTAACGATTGATATGATTTTATGATTTGGTGATTTTCAATCGTTTCAATCATTTCAATCATTTCAATCGTTTCAATCGTAAAATTAAATAGTAAACATGTGAATGTCAAATATTTTTTTAAAAAAAGTTCCTATTTGTCCGATAGAACCAAATGTTAAATTCGGGAAAAAAACTTCTATCGAAACTAAACAAATACCAATTATCATTAAAATTATAATCACAAACTTAGCTATGTCCTGGCCTTTTAAACTGCCGAGAAGCAAAGGGTCACGCGACATATAAGCTCCCGCGGCAAATAATTCCTCACCAATTAAAGTGTAATCGCAGGCAACAATAAAAAATGGTATCTGACTTGGTGAAGCTGTACCCGCAATTTGGATAGCGCCTGTGCTCGAACCTGTTTCGGCAAGCAGGAGTGATTCGGCAGCAAAAGACCCCATAAAGAAGTTTGCGGCGGGTTTTTCCCGTGCCATAATTCCACATACTGCTGAAGCGTAAGCAAATTGCTGTGTTGTAATAAAAAATATGCTGCTTTCCTGATAATCTTCAGGACGGCCTGCACGTGTGTAAGCCTGCTTAACAAGTTCCTGTTCGATGGTCATTACAATCGGATTTATACAGGGAACAATAATGTCAGTGTCGTAATGAGCAACTTGTTCAGCTACATTTCCAAGAATGTTCATCGCGGCAATGGTTTGTACGTCCCCCTCATAACCGATGCCTGAAACATAAAGAACAGATTTACCTAACTCTGTCGCACGACCGAGAGCTTCTTCAACGGAGTCGATAGCGGGTATTTTTCTAACGAATAATTTTTTACCTCGTCGCGCGTGATAAATAAAGTAAAGGATCAGAGCGCCGAAAATTACTAATCCGATTAAAACATTTGCTTTATTAAAATCGAAAAAATATTCGTTTATGAATCTAAGCTTTATATGCCATTGTGATATATCCATAGTCGTGCCATTTTTTTATTCCCCCTTGAATTTTACCCCGATCCTGTCGGGGAAAGGGGGTTTAGGGGGATTTAATTAAGCACTCGGAGGAAATTTGCTCTTGCGAGCAAATTTATTTTCCAAGTGTTTGCTTTTAAAATTTCTAATTGACCTAATTCTTGACCGGCGTATGCCTGGTTCTAATTGATCTAAACAAACCCCAAAAAAACAATAAGAAGAAATATACAAATTTGTTTTTTTCTTAATTTGGTCATTGGATATTATTTAGGTTAATTAGGTCAATTATATTCCTACTCATTCCATCGCAATTACTTCCACATTCGCTCGCGGTATTACTGCTCGTTCGCCATTTTCGAATTCTACTTCCAAAACGCGAGCCATTGATTCGGTAGAAAGTTTAGTAAGCTCAGCCGGAAGACTTTTTATTATACCAAGTCTGCCGAAAAAAGGCTCTCTGATTACACGAACACTTTTACCGACTTCGAGTACGAGTTTTGTTTTGCTTTCATCGGTTGTTTTATCGGCATTCTGCAAAGGAATAATTATTTCCGGCCTCATAACTCCCGCGCGGATTTGTGTTGCGCCGTTTACCGAAGCTCTCATGCCCGAAAATTTTCTCAATAAGTTGAAAGTTTTTTCTGCCATGGGAATTTCGCCGAATCCTTCAGTAATAATTAAAGTTAAACCAAGTTTTTCCTGACCGGTGATAGCGACTCCCAGGTCAAATCCAAGGAATTTTTTCAGATCGGAATCGTCAAATCCACCTACAATTATCGCCTTTATACCAATTTCTTTTGCACGCATAAGAACATCGTAAGTAACATAACTACCGCCTACAACAATTTTGTCTTTATGATTTTCAGATAATGAATCAATAGTCAGAGGAGTATCGGAAGACTCAACGGCAATTTCAATGTTTCCACAAGTTTCGCCACCAACACCAAAAATTCCCTGAATAAAACTACCTGTAGTTTCAACAATTACATGTTCCTTTCCATCGGTGGAAAGAATTGTTCCGTCAATGTAAGCTTTAACTTCAACCGGAATAGGTTTGCCTCGCAGAGTAAGCTGTCCGGTAACGGGAGAAATTGATTCAATTGTTCCGTCAATTGGCGATTCGATTCTTGTTTTGAACAAGCCGAAAAAACTTGAGGATTCAGCAATCAACTCATGTGTTTTTATCGGATCACCTTGCTTTTTCTTCATATATTTTTCAATTTCATTCGGGAGACAGCCAAGCATACTGACAATATTCATCATATCAGCTCTTCCCGGCATGTCAGTTTTCATGACAACTTGTTCCGCGGAAACATTATCGTCTTGGGAGACAAGAATTTCCCCCGAAAGAGGAAGTCGTCTGTCTCTTTGCAGAGTAACAGATTCAAGAACTTTTAAACCTGGTGAATAAGCGTAAGCCATGATTAGATTTTAGATTTTGGATTTATGATTTTGGATTAAATCCCCTCTTGAGAGGGGTGCCCGCAGGGCGGGGTGTGTTATTATAAATTTAATTTTTTTTAATTTTGTTTATAAGAATATCCGCTTTTTTATTATCCGGATTCTTCTTTTTAAATTCCATTGCTATTTTTAATGCGTCATCAATACGGTTTTGTTTTAAATATACGTTTGATAGATTCTTTGTTGATTTTAGTTCTGACGGGCAAAGTTCTATTGCCTGAAGAAAAGCGCTTTCAGCATCATACAGGTAACCACGCGCTTCATAAAATCTTGCAATAGCAGCACGTGAGTTTGCGAAAGTTCTTTTTGCTTCTTCATTTTTAGTAAAAATTTCGCCTGATTGATTAAGAGAGTCAATCAAATTATTCCAATAATTGTTGTTTTTGTTAATAATCTCACTTGTTAATTCAGTTTTTTCGTGCCCCAATTTCATAATCATGCCGGAAGGTTCAAGATAATCATTCATCCAAGGTAAGACATAATTTTCTTCGATATAAAAGTTTTTAGCGGGATTTTTCTTCCAAATTGTTTTAACTAGATTTCCGTTAAGTTCCATAACTCCCTTGACATCAGATATCGTTATTTTACCGTTGACTTTTTGCTTGTTCAACTTTTTAACATAATCAGCAAAAACTTTTTCAAATTCAATATTATCAGGAAGCTCAACAGATGATTGATTTTGCCTCTCGTTAAAACTCGCGTAGTCCAAATAAGTTTTGTCGCAAAGGGCGTAATAATTAATTAATGAAATATTATTTTCAGATGAATTGTTTTGAAAAATATTACATATTAATCGCATTGCTGCTGAAGCATTAAGCGCTACGCTATTATCATTTATATTCTCAAAAAAGCTTTTGGTTAATTTTGAAGATAATTCAGGTCCCCATTCACGGGTCATTTTTAATCCGTAATAAGTTTCAAAAATAATTGGCCATAATGGTGAATTAAGAGTTTCGTCTATATCCATTTTCCCATAAAAGTTTGAACTTACATATCTTCTGCCGGACATTAATTCAAGACTATTATACATATTAGATATAGCGTCCCAATCGCCTGCTTCAACAGCGTCAAAAAAAGCTTCTGCATTCTCAGAAACTTTTAAACCTAATTCCAGAGCCAAAGCATTAAGATTTTTGCGTTGATTGAGAGTAAAGCGAGCTATAGCGTTGCTCATCAATGTTTCAGGATCTTGATCATCTAAATTCTGAATATTTTCTGTGTTTTGTTCTTCAATCTTTTGAATGTTTTTAGCACGATGTTTAGGTTTGCTTTTTTTTGATTCTGATAATTCAAGCAAAATATTGGTGTCAAAAATGTCTTCACTTTCGTGCTTTCCGCATGAAACAAAAAAGAAACAAGAAATGGTAATAATTATTGCTATTTTTTTCATAATAAAAATTATTTTTTACTAAATCCTGTTATTTTCTTTGGTTTGGTTTTTGGCGAATCCATTAGCAATCGAATAGCATCAAAAACTATTTTAAAGTTCTTGTCATATTTGTTTTCAAGTTTGTCAATTCTTGTCTTTAATTCCTTATATTCAACAAGAATAGAACGCATCTTTACAAAGGCACGAACAACTTGAATGCTTGCCTGAACAGCAATAGTACTTTTAAGAACGGAAGCAAGCATAACAGCACCGTGTTCAGTATAAGCATAAGGAAGATATTTTATGTTTTGTCCTTGTTTCAAGGTCGCATTTTGCGACCTTGAAACTTGCAAAGTGGATATTTCGTCTTTTGTAAGTTGAAAAATAAAATCTTTAGGAAATCTTTCGCTGTTTCGTTTCATTTGTTCGTTTAGCCGCTTAGTCGTTACGCCATATAATTGTGCTAAATCTGAATCAAGCATAACCCGCTTCCCGCGAATAATGTAAATTTTATCTTCTATGCTTATTATTTCGGTCATAAATCAATTATCAATAATTATTAATTTTTCAAAAATTTACAATAAATATATCAAATATAAATGTTATAAATTTAAATCTTTGATTTAAATTTCCGGATAAATATCCAGTTCCTTATTCCAGGACTGCAACGCCGTAATTCGTTCATTGTGATCTTCAGGCAGCATGATCGGCCGGCATCTTGCGTCAAGAATAATTCCAACAGTACCGCCACGTACCTTTCTTTCAATAGTTTTTCCCTTCCCGGCTCCAATATCAAATTTTTTATTTGGAATAATTGTTACTTCAAACTCTTCATCGTGAGTAGCAGGAATAAGTTTCATCTCGCCAACTTTTAAATCCCATCTTCCCTTTCCGTGAATTTCTACAGTCATGCACGGCTTGCCGTATGGCGCAACGCCAACCGGAGCGATAACGGCGCCGAGATAGATGAGACAATCTTTTTCAAAGACTTCTATTGCCGCGTCTTCGTTAATTTGAGCCAGTACACCAAGATGCGGCATCATAAAAATTGAATCAACGGCAAGATTTGTAATTCCTTCGGGAGCGAAACCGTCAATCATCATCAGAGCGCTTTGATTTCTACGCGGTGCGTGTGAAAGAACTCCGCCGCTTCCAACGATTAAATCCAATCCTATCATATCAACTAGAGTTTCATCCGAAGACTTTTGCGAAAAAGCATCGCCGATAGATGATTGTTTTTGAATTCCGCGCAGTCCAACCGCCATTTGTTTATGCTGAATAAAAGCCAGCCGCAAAGCCTCACGGCAAATCGCCTGCTCAATTATCAATCCATTTAATCCCTGAGGAATTGTAGTCGGGCGAATCATTTTATTTCTGATGCTGTTTCTTAAAATACGTTCGTCAACATCAAAAGAAACCCATCGCATAATGTTTGGTATGCCTGCTTCAGAAACCACATTAGATATGCTGTAACTCATTCCAAGATTCGCGCTGACAGTACGATTGAAAACAAGCGGACTTTCAGGATCATCTTTATCCCCGCGGAATACGCTGAAATCATCGGTTGTTGCACCTCCTATATCAGTGCCGACAACCTGAATATCTTCACGTTTGGCAATTAACTGCATAATATCGCCAACTGCCCCGGGAGTAGGCATAATCGGCGCGGAAGTCCAGGTCATTAATTTTTTGTATCCCGGAGCGTGCTGCATCACGTGCTCAAGAAAAAGATCGTGAATCGCGTCGCGAGCAGGTTTTAAATTTTCATTTTCTAATGTCGGACGCAAATTATCAACAATTTGTAAAGCAGTTTTCTCGTTGAGAGTTTCTGTTACAGCATCACGCGCTTTTATGTTTCCAGCGAAAATTACGGGAAGCTCGTAACCAATTCCAAAACGAGGCTTGGGATCGGCAGCGGCAATCACTTCCGCTTGCGAAACAACGTGACGTACCGTTCCGCCATCTGTTCCGCCTGAAATAAGAATCATGTCCGGTCTTAGGTTTCTTATCCGTTCGATGCGTTGGAACAATCGTCTTTTATCGTTGGTTGCGAGGACATCCATAACGATTGCGCCGGCGCCCAGAGCGGCTCTTTCCGCGCTTTCTGCAGACATTTGTTTAACGACTCCTGCGACCATCATTTGAAGTCCTCCTCCCGCGCTGGAAGTTGAAACATAAATATCCGCTCCTTTATCACCTTCTTTCGGAACGATTAATTTATCGTCTTTAATAAAAGTTTTACCGGTAATATCTTCAATTTCAGCAATTGAGTTTATAACTCCGCGTGTGACATCTTCAGCAGGAGCCTCAACAGTTGTCGGCGCTTCACCGCGGGCGGTAAGGCGATACTGCCCGTTTATTTTCTCAATTAGGATTGCTTTAGTAGTAGTAGAGCCGCAATCTGTAGCAAGAATGACATTAATATCTGGCATAAGGTTTTAAGAGTTAGTTAATGCATTATTTTTATTTTCAATTGCTAAAATCAGTTTCTCTATGCATTCTCTATCCTGAAGCATATCACTGAAATCGTCAATTTGGTCATAAGAAACAAAAAGAGCAAGCAGAGGAGAAATGACAAGCATAAACTGGCTTGCAATTCTATTTACCGGTTTGCAGGATTCAATCAGTAAAGTAACCGGCATTGCCATCCGACGGCGAACAACGGAATCAGCAATTTTATTTATTAATTCTGTATGGTCGTGTTTAGCCACCGGTACAGCGAAAGCATTTTTATCAAATCCGAACATTTTGTTACAACATTAAAATTAAATATAGTATATAGATTGTACCAGAAAACGTTAAAATCTTCAATTATTGCTAAAAAATCGAAGTTTGAGTATCATATATATATACTTAAACTAATTATTTATAAATTAACGGAGTATGAAAATTATGAAAAAATTACTGACACTCTTAGCCATTGCAATGATGATAAGCTCTTGCAGTATAGTTCCCGTAACCGGCAGACGTCAATTAAATATGATTCCTGATTCTACTATGCTGTCGATGAGTTATCAACAATATGATGATTTTTTGAAAAGTAATAAGAAAAGTTCAAATAAGCAGCAGACGGAACTTGTCAAAAGAACCGGCAAAAAAATTCAGAAAGCTGTAGAAAAATATCTCGCTGATAATGGAATGGCAGACAGAATTGCTGACTATAACTGGGAATTTAACCTCGTGGATAGCCCTGAACAAAATGCATGGTGTATGCCCGGTGGAAAAGTTGTCATTTATTCGGGAATATTACCTTTGACAAAAACAGAAACCGGACTTGCTGTTGTTATGGGACATGAAATCGCACATGCAATCGCCGAACACGGCAACGAAAGAATGAGTCAGCAGATGCTTGTTCAAATGGGCGGAACGGCTTTGTCTACCGCATTAAAGACAAAACCGGCGGAGACACAGCAAATGTGGATGAAAGCTTACGGATTGAGCGCGCAGTACGGGGCAGTTCTCCCGTATAGTAGATTGCAGGAAAGCGAAGCGGATAAACTCGGTTTGATTTTTATGTCAATTGCAGGTTACGACCCGAGAGAAGCTGTTCCATTTTGGCAAAGAATGAGCGAAAACAAAAATGGTCAGGCACCTCCGGAATTTATGAGTACTCATCCTGCTGACGAAACAAGAATTAATAAAATAAAAGAAGATCTGCCCGAGGCGTTGAAATATTATAAAAAGTAATTGGTAGGAAACTCGAACAACGAACATCGAACAACGAACATCGAACATCGAACATCGAACATCGAACATCGAACAACGAACATCGAACAACGAATAACGAATAACGAATAACGAATAACGAATAACGAACAACGAACAACGAACATCGAACATCGAACATTCAACAATGAACAACGAAGTAATAATAAAAATAAAACAAATACGATGGAAAAAAAGTGCGATTTAGAAGAAAGACTGCTTGAATATGGAGTAATGATAATCAATGCTTATTGAATCTGACACTATGATTGATCCCACTCTATATGAAACCGAAGAACTTATAAAGATATTTGTCGTCAGCATTAGTACAGCGCAAAGAAATGCAATGGACGACATTCATCTAAGCAAGCATGAAAGCTAAATTTATTGATGAACAATGAAAATAATATGTTACTGAATTGCAAAAATATAATCTCCGTTCTAGTGTTGATTTTTACTATTGGCTGGATTAGTGTAATTCCGGCAATTGCTTCCCGTACAAGTGAAAATGTGAAAAAACACATAAAACTTGGGAAATATGCAGCACAATCTAGTGATTACGATCGGTCAATCCAGCATTACAAAGAAGCGCTAAACACATCTCCGAGATCAAAAACTATTCTTTTTACTCTTGGCGCACTTTATCAAAAAACAGGAGAATATGAAAAAGCGGGAAAAATTTACAAAAAACTTATTGACCTTTATCCTCTTGATGCTAATGTTCGTTTATGCCAAGGTGGATTGTTCCTGGTGCAAAATAGAATTGACCTCGCGGTAAATGAATTTAAAATGGCAACAGAACTTGACCGCGAAAATTCGACGGCATACAGAAATCTCGGTTATGCGCAATTAATTGGCGGGGCAGCTTATTCCGCCGCAAAATCTCTTGAAAAAGCGGCAAATTTAAATACAAATGACGCTTTGATTTATTTTGATCTCGGAGGGGCATATAGCAAACTCGGTAAAACAAAAAAAGCTTTGCGAGCTTTTCGCAGCGGCTTAGCAATTGATAATTCGTTTGCCGGAAAGCAAACTTATACAAAAAGTCTTGAGGATTGTGAGGGAAACCGATTAACCACAGCGATTTCAGATTTTAACAATAATAATTTTAAAAAAGCGGAAAAAAAATTTAAAAATTTGATTAGTGATTTTCCTGATCACGCACTCTTGTATGTTTATTTTGGCCATACACTCCATTTTAAAAAACCGCCGGAACCGTTTGCCGCGGAGGCAGCTTATAGAAAAGCTTTGGCTAATTTGAATTTTACTGTTTTAACACCTTTGCAAAATGCTTATTTGCTTGATAATCTCGGTATGATTAGAATGAATTTCGGAGACTATGCTGAAGCTGAAGACCTTTTTAAAAAAGCCGTGGATAAAAATACAGAATATCCTGTGGCTTATTTTAATTATGGGTGTATGCTTGCGAGAAGAGGACTTATTGATCCTGCGGCAGTTAGTTTTGCAGAAGCTGCACGTTACGACAAAAATTTTGTTAATTATGTTTCTTCTCACGCGGCGCTGGATGGTTTCAGAAAAACATCGGCTTATACAAACTTTTTGAACACTTGTAAGAAAGAAAGAAAGATGGAGTAATGGATTGATGGAATACTGGATTGATGGAATACTGACACCTGACACCTGACACCTGACACCTGACACCTGACACCTGACACC
>JAOZNZ010000375.1 GCA_029933535.1 bacterium
ATAGTAACTCGTGGTATTGGAACGCTTGGGATAAGTCCATACACATGCGCAAAAGCTCAGTTAATAATAATAATTGATACTATTTCACTTTATCCGAAAGAACTTTATAAAACCGGGATGGAGATAATTACTGTGCCCACTCAACGAAACATGTCGGAAGCGGTATCTCCCCGAGTAAAATCATTAAATTATCTCAATAATGTGCTTGCGAAAATAGAAGCAGTAAATTCCGGTTTTGAAGAGGCGATAATGCTTAACAAATACGGTTTTGTAGCTGAATGCACCGGTGACAATATTTTTATAGTTAAAAAAAGAACAGTTATAACCCCGCCGGCGTATATGGGGGCTCTTGAAGGCATAACAAGAAATACAGTTATGGAAATAGCAACGGGAATGGAAAAGAAAATTAACATTTCTGTGAAACAAAGGGTAATGTCAAGACATGATGTTTTTTCTTCCGATGAATGCTTTCTTACAGGAACAGCAGCAGAAGTTATTCCGGTAACGAAAGTTGATGGTCGACTTATTGGCACAGGCGAAGTTGGTGAGATCACAAAAACATTAAGAAAAGCATTTGTAGAACTTACACGAACAACCGGAACATCGATAAACTAATAATGATCTGTTCATTTTGCAATAAAAACGAAGCAACAATTCATTTTACAGAGATAATTAACAGTAAAATGGAAGAAACACATATGTGTGAAGAATGTGCTTTGAAAAAAGGAATTGAAACATCTCTTCCATTCTCATTTGGTGATATTCTTTCAGCGATAACTAAAGGAATTGAAAATATTAATCAGTTTGAAAATGAAGATTTTCTGGAAAATCCTGAGTGCTTATCCTGTGGCTTAACTATAAAAGATTTTATTAAACAAGGACGATTGGGTTGCCCGGAATGTTATGAAGCGTTTGCTGACGCATTAAAAGATATAATCAAAAATGTTCAAAAATCGCCTAACCACACCGGGAAAAGTCCCAAAATTTTTCCGCGGCCAAAAGATGCAAAACGTAGAATTGCAGAACTTGAAAAAAAATTAAATGATGCTGTGATTGAAGAACGTTATGAGGATTGTGTTGCTTTCAGAGATGAAATTAAACACTTAAAACAACCTGCAGAGAGTGATCAGAATGTTTGAAAAAATGATCCATCACAGACCTCCATGGCTCGTTACTCCTCCGAGTACAAAACCCATTGCGATAAGTTCACGTATCAGACTTGCCAGGAATATGAGCGATCTCCCTTTCCCGGGTCGTTGTACGAACGAACAGCGCAGCGAAGTGATTTTACGTGTAACAAAAGCTGTAAAAAAAACTGCTTTGCTTAAAAAAGCGGAAGTTTTAAAATTAGATTCTTTATCGCCAATTGACAGACAGTTTCTTGTTGAAAGACATCTTGTAAGTCCTGAATTTGTGCAGCAAGATGCTCCTGCAGCAGTTATTATCAGCAATGATGAAACTTGCAGTCTGATGATTAATGAAGAAGATCATATTCGTATGCAAGTTCTTCGTTCTGAATTAAATTTAGAAGAAGCGTGGGAAATGCTTAATAAATTTGACAGCGAGCTTGAGAAATCACTACCTTATGCTTTCTCTTCAAAATATGGTTATTTAACTGCCTGCCCGACAAATGTTGGCACAGGCCTTCGCGCATCAGCTATGCTCCACTTACCTGCGCTGGTTCATGAGCATAAAATTGGAAGTGTTATGTCAGCTGTTGGAAAGATAGGAATAGCTGTGCGTGGACTTTATGGTGAAAGCAGTGATTCAAAAGGAAACATGTTTCAAATTTCGAATCAAGTAACTTTAGGGCAAAATGAAGAAAACATTGTAAACCAGCTTCATCAAATTGTTTTAAGAATTATTGAACATGAAAATAAACTCCGTGAAGCTTTAATTGCAAATAAACCTCACCAAATAAAAAACGACGTTGGCCGGGCATACGGAACACTTAAATATGCAGAAATTCTAACAAGCGAAGAAGCAACGGAATTGTTATCATCTCTGCTTATCGGCGTTGATTTACAGGTTTTTGATGAAGTTGACAGAACAATTGTTAATGAACTGTTAATTGATATTCAACCCGCTCATTTACAAAAAATGAAAGGTAAAAATTTAACTGCTGAACAAAGAGATCTTTACCGTGCGAAACTTATAAGAACCCGTTTATAAAAAAATGAATATAATTATTGCTACTCATAATCCCGGAAAATTAAGTGAAATGAATTTTTTATTTAAAGAATTTATTCCTGAAACTTATAATATAAATTTATTATCACTTAATAAATATACTGATATACCGGAAGTTTTAGAAGATGGTTCTACTTTTCAGGCTAACGCTGAAAAAAAAGCCCTGTTTACTGCAAATTATACAGGCGAAATGGTAATTGCAGATGATTCCGGACTAGTGGTAGATGCGCTAAAAGGGGAACCGGGAATTTTTTCATCAAGGTATGCGGGAGAAAATGCAACTGATGAAAAAAACAATGAAAAACTTCTTGAAAAACTTAATACTATTCCAAAAGATTCACGTAACGCGCATTTTTTGTGTGTAATCGCAATCGCTGTACCAAACAATATAATAGGTACTTTTGAAGGAAAATGTAACGGAATAATAGGAACAACACCTAAAGGTGATAACGGTTTTGGTTACGACCCGTTATTCATAAGAACTGATATTGGAAAAACTTTTGCGGAATTACCTCATGATGTTAAAAATAGAATTTCACATCGCGCACGCGCATTTGAAAAAGCCGCAGCGATTATTGAAAAGAATATAAAATTAATGCAACAAAAATTATAACCATAGCAAACAATATAAAATGAGTGAAACAAAACGGAAACGTCTTATTACAAAAATAATTAATAAATGCGTTAAAACGGCAAAAAAAACAGGCTTTCTTACCTGGGAACAGTTCAATGATATTATCCCGGAAGATATTCCTTTTAAAGAACTTGAATTACTTCAGGTTGCTATTCAAAACGGCCTGTCAAAGAAAAATATTGAAATTCATGATAAAACTTCACAACCGGGTCCCAGTACAGAAGGAGAAGAAGAAATATCAAACGAAAAATTTAATGCTGAATTAAAACAATTACAAATGAATCAGCATCTTGATGATCCGGTAAAAATTTACCTTAAGCAAATGGGGAGAGTTCCTTTGCTGCCAAGATCTCAGGAAGTTTCAATATCGAAAGAGATTGAAAAAGCGAAGAAAAATATTAGAAAATATGTTTTCCGCTTCGGGAATGTTGCTAAAGAAACTCTCGAATTAAGTGATCAATTATTGGAAGGAGCAGAACGATTTGATCATATAGTTGCTGAAAACACAAGGAAAAAATTAATAAGCCGGGATAATTATATTCGTTATATGAAACCTAAAAGACGGCAAATTCGCGATCTTGACAGACAGCTAAGAGTTTTATATTCGCGTTTACAACGGGATACAATTCGTGCTAAAGAACGCAACAAATTAGAGAAAGAGAAAAAGGAAAAAGATGAATTACTTATAAATTTAATGAGAAAACTTGATTTTAAACAATCAATTATTGAAGAATTTGCTGAAATGCTCCTTGTATTGCACGATAAAGCAAAAGAATCAGAACAAGTTATTCTCGATCTCCAGGCTTCTGACAGAAGAGGAATAAAAAAACGTGCTGCGCAGGAAAAAGCAAGAATTGCTGCTATTGAAAGACAATGCCGTATGCCTGCTAAAGACATTTATAGAAATATAAGCCATTTGAAAAAATGGACAGATGTTTCGAAAATTGAAAAAAGTAAAATGGTTGAAGCTAATCTTAGATTAGTTGTCAGCGTAGCTAAAAAATATATTAATCATGGCATGGATTTCCTCGACCTGATTCAGGAAGGTAATGCCGGACTGATGAAAGCGGTTGATAAATTTGAACACCAACGCGGTTTTAAATTTTCGACATATGCAACATGGTGGATCCGCCAGTCGGTTACAAGAGCTATTGCCGACCATGCCAGAACAATCCGGATTCCTGTTCATATGATTGAAACAATCAACAAATTAAGACGGTCATCAAAACGATTTGTTCAAAAAACCGGTATGGAACCTTCACCGGAAGATATTGCTCATGAAGTAGAAGC
>JAOZNZ010000376.1 GCA_029933535.1 bacterium
TGTTTGACCTCATTCCCGGCAATCAACATCTAACTATTACAATTCCTTTGATTACGAATTTCAACTACTCACCGGTTTTGAATTACATCGGTCCGAAAACTGTTGTTGCAGGTGAAGATCTTTCTTTTACCGTAACTGCAACAGATGAAGATGGAACAGAGCCGCAGCTTCTTGTTAAAGATTTGCCTTCCGGCGCGACATTTGTCACTAACGGTGCTTCAGGAATTTTTGCCTGGCAGACAATTCTTGCTGACCTCGGAGATCATTATGTAACTTTCCGCGCTTTTGACGGACTAATGGCGGATTCAGAAACTGTTCACATAAAAGTAGCCGAAGATAAAATTGACTGGTGTAACTTGCAATGGCCATACTCTATTTCTTCCCGTTCTACTCTGCCGCCGGGTGATACTATTTACGGTCAGGTAAGAGTGCCCGGAAAAACTTCGGTAACAGGAGAAATTTCGGAAATTACCGCTCAGCTTGGTTACGGTCGCGCAGGCGATCCGGTTGACAACTGGACATGGTTTGACGCGCAATTTGCTTATGACAAAGAGAATGACATTGACGAATACAAAACTGTTTTTGCGGCGGAATATCAAACCGGGAATTTTTATTACGCTTTCAGGTTTAAATATACTCCACAGGGAAGCGAATGGGTTTATGGAACCATTTCCGGGGGACCTGAAGATACTGTTAATATTTCCGACGCGGGCATTTGGACAGTTCTTCCTCTTGAAGACAGAATCTTAGATGCAAAACTTCAACACCCTTTTGAAATTATTACTGCTCCGGCAGAATCACCGGAACTCATTTACGGAAGGGTTTATATTCCCGGAAAAACATCGAGCAATGCTCCTGCGGATAATCTTGATGTTTATGTAGGTTATGGAACTAATTTCGACTCTTTCGCCTGGATTGAAGCACAATATAACACAACCTACGGAACTTACAACGAGTTTCAATGCCAGCTTTCTCCAACAATGGAGCCGGGAACATTTCTTTATGCCTATAGATTTACTTATCATTCAACAAATATTGTTTATGGATTAACCGACGGAATGTACGAATTTTTTGACAGTTCAAAAGCCGGTGAATGGACGGTGGTAATTCCGGAACCCACATTATTTTGGATTTTAAATTTTGGATTTTGGATTATTTATTCCCGTAGATTTAATTCCACCACCCTTTCAGGGTGTAAAAATTATAATAAATTCGTTACCCCGATTTGAAAATCGGGGCTATATGCCCAAACCGCTTCGTGGTAAAAAAATCAATCGACAAAAAATGTTGATTGAAATTAACAAAAAATGCCGCAAGTGCGGCAATGGCGTATAGCCCCGTATTTTAATGCGGGGAATACGGAAAAAAATTAAAACCATAAAATTGCCCCAAAGGGGCGAAGGAAAATGTTATGGCAAGCACATTAACTAATTTGCTTTATCATGTTGTTTTTTCAACAAAAGAAAGGCGTAATATTATTGAATCTTTGTTTCGTGAAAATTTATATAGTTACATGGGAGGAATTATTCGAGGTGAAAAAGGTATATTAATTTCTATTGGCGGAACACAAGATCATATTCATATTTTTATAAAAATTTCTCCTGATGTTTCCGTTTCACACATGCTAAAATGCCTAAAAGGAAATTCTTCAAAATGGGTAAATGAAAATAAACACTCCAAAATTCATTTCAATTGGCAGATTGGTTATGGTGCATTTACTGTTAGCCAATCTAATATTGAAGCAGTGATAAAATATATTGAACATCAAGAAGAACATCATAGAAAACAAACATTCAAGGAAGAACTTATTTCATTATTAGAAAAAAATAACATTGAATATGATGAACGTTATTTGTGGATTTAATTCCCCCGCCCTTCCAGGGCGGAATAATTATAATAAATTCGTTACCCCGATTTAAAAATCGGGGCTATATACCGAAACCGCTACGCGGTAAAAAATCTAAATTAAAATTATGAAAAAAATTAAAATTATCACATCTTTTTTTATCGTTGTTGCTACTACTGCTTTCGTTTCCGCAACAGCTCCAAGTCCGTTCACAAATCACATGGGGCCAATCTCAACTAACGGTGGAACTTCTTTCAGAATTTGGGCGCCACATGCCGATTCTGTTGCTTTGGCAGGTGAGTTTAATTCCTGGAATATGAATAATACTCCCCTTGCACCTGATGATATTTCTTCAAACTTCTGGTCAATTTTTATTAGCAATATAAATTTTAATTCCGAATATAAATTTGTCGTTGACGGAGATTACTGGCGACCTGATCCCTGGTCCAGGCAACTTGGCGGAAGCGATAATTCTATTTTAAAAGACACTTCTTTTTCCTGGTCAGCTTTTTCCCGCCCATCCGATGCGGAAACTGTTCTTTACGAACTTCATGTTGGAACTTACAACGGTGGAGAATTTTCTGATATCGCTGCAAAAGCGGAATATTTTCAGCAACTTGGTATCAACGCTGTTGAACTTATGCCTCCCGCACAGTTTGGTACAGCTAGTTCCTGGGGTTACAATCCTATCGGAATTTACGCTCTGGAAAAATCTTATGGTGGCTACGATGAATTCAAAAATATGGTAGACGTTCTTCACAATTATGGGATTGCCGTTTACATTGATGTAGTTTATAATCACATAGAGGGAAATGTTCTCTGGACATGGGATAAATGGAGCAAAGGATCGCATAAATGCACTATTGACGGCGAAACCGCGCAACACGGCGGGATTTTTTATTACGACTGGGAAGGTATCCCACCGGAAAGATGGTACTCTCCCTGGGGAAAAAACAAACCGGATTATTCACGTCCGGAAGTTACTAATTATCTTACTCAAAATGTTCTCTTCTGGCTCGATGAAATGAACTGCGATGGAATAAGAATGGACTCAACTATTAATATGAGAACAGTCAATAACGGCGGGGATGGGAATATTTCTGAAACTTATCCTTTCCTTCGCTCGCTAAACAGCACAATGGACACACTCCAGCCTGACGCTGTTATTGTTGCTGAAGATCTGCACAGATGGTCGGGAGTAACCGATAAAGGAGGAAGCGGTCTTGGTTTTGACGCGCAATGGAATGATTATTTTGTTGATAACGTGCGTGAAGAAATGAAAAAAACAAATGATGCCGACCGCGATATGACAATTCTGCAAAACTGCGTGCAGTCTTATGAAAACGGCCGCGCGTTTTCTACTGTTAAATATTCTGAATCGCATGACGATGCCGCCAACGGTTCAAAAAGATTAAACTGTGAAATTGACGGTGACCTGGTTGGAGATTCTTATTACGCTAAAAAACGTTCAACTCTCGCTGCCGGAATTACACTTACTTCTCTTGGAATTCCAATGCTTTTTCAGGGACAGGAATTTCTCGAAGACGGCTTTTTTGCTGATAACGACCCTCTCGATTGGTCAAAACTTAATACCTTTGGCGGAATTTACAGGCTCTATCATGATATTATTCATCTTCGAAGAAACAGCTATGCCATAAGCGCGGGACTTGCCGGTTCAAACGTTAATGTTTTTTATGTAAATAATACTGATAAACTGATGGCATATCATCGCTACGAATCAGGAGGTCCGGGAGATGATGTTATTGTTATTGTCAACAACAGCGCTTCCGCAAAACTTAATGTTGCTATCGGTTTACCACGGACAGGAGTTTGGTATTGCGCTATGAATTCAGATTGGAAATCTTATGACAGTAGTTTTTCAGATGTTGGAGGACAAAACGTTGACGCGCAATCAGGCGGGATAAACGGTCTGCCATATCATGGCAATTTTGATTTTCCTCCTTATTCGTTTGTTGTTTACAGTCAGCTGCAATCACCGGCACCGCAATGTGATTTTTCCGCATCACCGACAAACGGGCGCAACGGCCTGAACGTAAGTTTTCTTGACAACTCTTCCGGAACAGTTACAAACTGGCTTTGGAATTTTGGTGATGGAACGGAAAGTACAGAAGTAAACCCTACTCACATTTATTATGATGGCGGAATTTATACTATTGATTTAACTGTTATTGGCCCGCAGGGAACAAGCAGCAAAACTTATTCTAATCTTATTACTGTTGTGGAAGGCGACTGGCTTGACGGCC
>JAOZNZ010000377.1 GCA_029933535.1 bacterium
CACCAACAAAATAGGCTGAATCTCCAATATCAATATCGGTAAACTTTTCACCGCGCTCAGATAAATAAACCTGTTTTGCAGCATTATCATTATTCATTTTGTAGAGATACATACTCCAGGACTTGCCATTTTTTGTCCATCCTCCTGCAAATAATCCTTCAACGCCAATTTGAATGTAAAAAGTCGCGCGTCCATTTATTTTCTCAAACATTTTTTCTTCCGGGAACCATTTCAAATCAGCAGAACTCCAACCGTTAACATTGTCCGGCAGTGTCAATCCGCTTTGAAGTAAATTCTCTTGCGGGAGAAAAAAATCATTACTAAAGCTTTTCCCTTTCAGAAAAACAAGCAAAAGAATCACAGGAGGAATAATAATTAAAAATATTTTAAACAGTTTATTCATAAATATATTTTGCATAAAATATAATTGTCATTAAAAGAATCGTTAGGAAATCCTAAGATTGGCCGAAAAGAGTAGCCGGTTTGGACCCCAAACCGGTTGTTTATCAAAAGAATTGTGCCATAAATCTCGCTAACCTGTTTTGGATGAACAACCCACTTCGGGTCGAAGCGGGCTACCACCTCTTTGCAAATGTTTTTGCAAGTATATATTTGCAAAGTTTCCATTTCAGGTCGAAATGGGGCGCTACTCACGCAAACAATTTCTTTAATTTGCTTTTATACTGTTTTACGGGAACTTCGCTTGGACATACCTGCTCGCATTTCCCGCAATCAACACATTTGGAAACGTCAATTTGAGCATAGGTTTCGCGGGCAACTTCATAATATTCATTGTCAGCCATATAATAATCAGCACAACGCATCATATCAGCCACAGGAACATTTTGTGGACAAGTTTGACTACAAGTCCCGCACATTGTGCAATGGCCTGTCATACCCATCATCGCGACTTTTTTAATTTCTTTTTCCTGTTTTTCGTCTAATTTTTTTTCTGAAGCGGCGATTATTTCGTTAACAGCAGCGAATGTTTTCAATGTTTTATTTACTGTTGCGACAGCTGGTGTAGAGAGATATTTTGGAATTGCCTGCAAATAAGTTTTCTCATTCATTTCGCGTTTAGTTTTCATAAGAACAATTCCAACGCCTTGTTTTTCTGCATCAGCAAAAACCTTTTCGCATTCTTTTTCCATAGTTAAATTGTATGACGGCATTAAAGCGTTATAAAATCCCTGCTCCAATGCATTTTCCATACATTCTTTCATCTCGCTATGAGTCGTTAGTCCTATGTATTTGAACTTACCCGCTTTTATCCAGCGTTCCGCTCCTTTACGATATTTATCATTTTTAACATCATCGGCTTTGTGAATATTGAAAAATGCTATATCAACAGAATCAACACCAAGTATTTTCAGAGCGTTATCCATGGCTTTATCATCATCCGGTGCCCACGTTATTTTCAAACCGAGAATTACTTTATCGCGTTTACCTTTGATAGCTTCTGCAACTTCTTTTATTGCTTTTTTTCCGGCATAATTGACAGAAGTATGGATAAAATTAATCCCACTTTTCATTGCGTACTTTATTACCTGTGCCGACGGCCCGCTACCTGTACCGATTGAAATTGCCGATAGAAGCAAGTCAGTTTTACCGAGTTTATTAAGTTGAAGTTTTCCCGGAGCTTTTTTAGGTTCCTTTTTTTCTTTTGGAGATGGTTTTTTTGATTCTTTAGCAACTGCTGTTCCTGCAACGGTACCTGCAGCGATCAAACCTGCAGCGCGTAAGAATCCACGTCTGTTCATTTGGCTTTTTGTTTTCATTTTTTTACTCCTGTGATTTATTTAGAACTGTTAAATGACATTTTTTGTTAATAGTGCATGACCAAAAAAATCTTGTTTTCGCAAGGCACGAAGATAAACACTGCCCGAAAGGTTTCGTTCAGACACTATAGTATATCAAATAAAAGGAATGTGTGCAATATGCCGTGCCGGATAAAGTAATGTAAGCTTCCAGCTTACAAAAAAGCAAACAAATGCGGGCGGGCTACAACAATAAATTAACTTATCAAAGCAAAGAACCAGGCATACCCCAGAATACGCGGGGCACGGCGCTGGTCACGTGCTTTGATTACTATACCATGAATTTGATCAGCAGAGCAAATTCTCTTAGAATGCCCTTTTTGATAGTAAAATTAGCACTCTAACGGTATTTCTTAGTATATTATTTCTTTTAACTTACCTAAAATAGAATGTTTACATATAAATAATCGGGTACGACCCCAATCTTAATTTTCTCTCCAGTCAAATGATATATTTTATCATATATTATTTCAGCAACCATTTCCAGGCAGGAACAACAGATATTTTGAAACCATCTCTTATAATCTCAGCTTCTTGTTCTAAAGTTATAATTGTAATTGATTTAGCGTTTAGGAATTTGTATGATTTCTCTATAGCACGCAGTTCTCGTTCTTTAACATTTTCTAAAGAAAAGTCATAACAAACTTGATATAGATCAGGTCGCTGTCTTCGGTTTCTGTCTTGAGTCACAAAATCAATCTCATAACCATCTTGTGTCTTGAAATAACTAATTAAATATTTACGGCGCTTTAATTCTATAAATACCAGATTCTCAAATTGACGGGTTATGTCTATTCCTTCTCCAAGTGCAACACTGTTAGCCAGAGCCCAGTCAATTGCGTAAATTTTACGATAATTCCGATTTCTTATTTTTTCTGAAAGTGAATAAAAAGCAACTGTGAAAATCATAAATGCTTCTTCAAGATATTTTAAATATTTTTGCGCCTTGTCTGGTGCAATGGGATAATTTGCCTCTCTCATACTGATGATGATTTTTCTCACAGTCATTGGACAACCAATTCGGCTGATAAGAAAAATTGCAAACATTTCTAATTGTACAATGTTTATTCTATCTTCATCTTTGTGCGCTTCCGATATGTCTTTAATCAACATTGTGTTCCAATAACTTTCCAACATTTCGGAATGAAGACTTGGTTCTATTTCCAATAAACCCGGGAATGCCCCCTGATGCAAGTAATCCAGCATTTTTTTTTGACATTGTGCTATGCTGTTAGAACTTATATAATCTTTTTCGATCCTATAAAATCTTAAAAATTCCCTAAAAGAAAAAGGAAGTAATTCTCTGTCAAAATTCTTTCCGCGAAGCGATGAGGCAAAATTTCCTTTCTGCAATTTAGATGTTGAGCCGGTTATTATTATTTTATGCTTTTGATTGTCAAGTAAATATAAAATATAATCTTCCCATCCGGGTATCCTATGTATTTCATCAAAAATAAAAAGTACTTCTTCTTTATTTTGCTTCTCAGGATATAACGAGTAATACGATTGACTAATTAATTCTAACTCCCCGGTACGCAATAATCTTAATTTATTATCGTTAAATTGAATTCGGCAGATGTTTTCTATGTTATTTCCCGCATTAATATATTCTTGGATGAACTGATATGTTCTATAGGTCTTTCCGCAACGGCGCGGACCGGAAATTGATAAAGAAACATCTTTAATCAAAGATAATTTATGATCTCGGGATATAAAATCAGGAATTTCTTTTTTCTGAAAATCCAGAATTATTCTTTTAAAAAGTTGTTGTTTCATAATTGTCTCCGATATTTGTTTCTTGTTTCAAATCAATTATAGCAAAATGTGATTTGAAATGCAAATCAAATAACGTCTAAACTGTATAGCGGCACAAAATGCAGGTGGCCAAGCCGCCACGCACGGAGATTTCCGGGTCTGCTCAACTTCTCCTAAAAACTTTGTTAAAGATAAAGAGTTTATAAACATTCCTCTTTATGCGGTAAGACTTATCAATCATTTTTGTAGTAAAGTCAACAATAAAACAACTTAAAAAACTTAGCACAAAAATCAAAAGGAATAAAATAGTGCCATAAATTTGACCTTTAGTCAAATTTACTCCGAGCGCCTAGAAATCATCGCACATCGGCGCGACATAAGCTAAAATAATTTATACGAATTTTCATCCTTATACCCTTCAATTTGCTCAAAAGAGCAAATTTCCTCAGCCGTGCCTGTAAATTATCTACTTCGGCACGACAAGCTTATACCCATAAATTATTTTTCGCATTTGCGAAAAGAATTTACTCCGAGC
>JAOZNZ010001029.1 GCA_029933535.1 bacterium
ACGGAATATAATTTTTAACATTAATAATATGTCGTACCTAACGGCACGAGACATTATTTTTTATTGATTTCTACAAATATTTTGTCCCTAAGGGACAAGTTTTAGCGAAAAGTAGAAAAAGATAATTTTTATTCGGCATTTTTTGTCAATGACAATCGACTTTTTATGTCGGTTGACCCTTTTCGAGTGCCCTCTAATTAATAACTCAACAAATAATTAAAAGGAATAAATCCGGAAAATAAATTGTAATTCGCGAAGCGAATTTCAATTTCCTCCGAGCGACTAAAATTAAACAAAACCGTAGCGAAAAATGAAACTCGAAAAATTAAGACAAGAAGTTTGTGATGCTAATCTGCAACTCAAAGAAAGCGGACTCGTACTTTTTACATGGGGAAATGTCAGCGGATATGATAAAAACGAAAAGCTTGTTGTCATAAAACCAAGCGGTATTTCTTATGATGAGCTCACACCGGACTTGCTTACAATTGTAAATTTGGAAGGCGAAATTGTCGAAGGAGAATTGAATCCTTCAACTGACACGCCAACTCATCTCGAATTATACAAATCTTTTCCCGGCATCGGTGGAATATCCCATACTCACAGCACTAATGCTACAATTTGGTCGCAATCATGTCTGGAAATCCCCTGCTACGGGACAACGCATGCCGATTTCTTTTATGGTGCTGTGCCGGTTACGCGGCAACTAACTGCCGAAGAAGTAGAAAATGATTACGAGAAAAATACCGGAAAAGTAATTGCGGAACGGTTTAAAGAAATTAAACCATTAGAAGTTCCGGCAGTTCTTGTGGCAAATCACGGACCATTCACCTGGGGCATCAATGCGGCAAAGTCTGTTGAAAACAGCATAGTTTTAGAAGAGGTTGCCGGAATGGCTTTATGGACAAAAAAATTAATGGAGATTGATAAAAGCATTCCCGATTATTTGCTTGATAAACATTATTTGAGAAAGCACGGTTCAGGCGCGTATTATGGTCAGAAATAAAAATATATTTAAACCACTTAAGGCACATAAGGACACATAAGTTTTTA
>JAOZNZ010000378.1 GCA_029933535.1 bacterium
AAGTGCTTTGGGGTCCAAAGCACGTACTTTCACACCCGAATTTATATATTTTCAATTGATAATTTATATCAATTGAAAATACGGCTACTTAAATAAATTCGGTAGAGCCTCCTTCCATATTTTTTCCAATTCGCTCACTTGAGCATCAATAATATTTTCACCTTTGTAGGATATTGTTAATTTATCGCCACCTACTTCGCCAAGTTTCCACGCAATTACTTTGTTATTGCTTGCGATTGTTTTTAATTTCCATTCATCTGCCGGATTGATTGTAACAACAATCCTCGACTGTTGCTCGCCGAAGAGGGCAGCATCTTTGCGTTTGTATTTCGCAAAAAGTTCTGTTAAATCAATGTTCGCACCGATTTGTTTGTCAGCAATTTCCACCATGTCACACGGAGAAGTAAAACACGCTTCAGCAAGCGTAACAGCAAGTCCGCCTTCCGAACAATCGTGAGCGGAATTAATTATTCCTTCGCGGATAGATTTTAAGCAACAGTCCTGAGCGGCTTTTTCGCGTTCCAAATCCATAACCGGTGCGTTGCCTGTTTTTAAATTGTGAATTCTGCGCAGATACTCGCTTCCACCAACACCCATTAATTCATCTTCCTGCAAACCGTCAATGAGATAAACTAAATCTCCCTCGTTTTTAAACCATTGAGTTGTTATGTCTTTTTGATTCGCAATTTGACCAACCATAACAATTAACGGTGTCGGATCAATCGCACCGGACGGATTTTCATTATATAAACTTACATTTCCACCCGTAACAGGAGTTGAAAAAGTATGACACGCTTCGCAAAGTCCGTCAATTGATTCCGTAAACTGCCAGTAAATTTCAGGTTTGGTGGGATTTCCATAATTAAGACAATCAGTTAAAGCGAGTGGTTCACCACCTGAGCAAACGATATTTCTTGCGCTTTCCGCCACAGCGATTTTCGCTCCTTCGCGTGGATTTAAGTAGCAATATCTTCCGTTGCAATCGCCTGAAAGTGCTATATATTTATCAGCTTCTCTTAACCAGAACACGGCAGAATCACTGCCCGGCAAAACAATTGTTCCGGTGCGAACCATGTGATCATATCTTTTGTACACTATTTCCTTACTTGCGATAGTCGGCTCAGCAAGAAGTTTACATAAGATATCTTTGAAATCATCAGATTGAGGAAGTTCATTTAATTTCCATTTTTGAACTTCATTTATATATGCCGGTTTTTTTACCGATGGACTATAAATCGGAGCGTCATCAGCAATTTTAGCCGCAGGAATTTCAGCAACAGTCTTGCCGTTCCATTTGACACGCATCATTCCGTCTTCGTTAACATGGCCAACTTCTTCCGCGTGTAAGTCCCATTTCTCAAAAATATTCTGAACATCTTTCTCCCGGCCTTTTTTCACAATAACAAGCATCCGTTCCTGACTTTCAGAAAGCAGAATTTCATAAGGTGTCATCCCGGTTTCACGCTGCGGAACAAGAGCAACATCAATTTCAACTCCACTGCCTCCGCGGCTTGCTGTTTCGCAAGTACTGCAAGTAAGTCCTGCCGCACCCATATCCTGAATTCCGACGATATGGTCGGTCTGAAAAAGTTCAAGACAAGCTTCGAGAAGAAGTTTTTCCATAAATGGATCACCAACCTGAACAGAAGATTTCTTGGCTTCAGATTCTTCCGTAAGTTCTTCTGAAGCAAAAGTCGCGCCGTGTATTCCATCTCTTCCTGTTGCCGCACCGACATAAAAGACAGGATTTCCAAGACCGGTCGCGCAACCTTTCTGTAGTTCTTCGTGACGCATAACTCCCAGACTAAAAGCATTTACAAGACAATTAGTTTCATATGTTTCGTCAAAATAAATATCACCGCCAATTGTAGGAATTCCCATACAGTTTCCGTAATGAGCGATTCCACCTACTACTCCGTCAACAAGATGGCGAACTGCATGAGAATCAGGTCGACCAAATCTAAGACAGTTCATATTAATAACCGGTCGGGCACCCATAGTGAAAATATCGCGCAAGATTCCTCCAACGCCTGTCGCGGCGCCCTGAAAAGGTTCAAGAGCCGAAGGGTGATTATGGGATTCAACTTTAAAAGAAATCGCCCATCCGTCACCGATATCGATAACGCCTGCATTTTCATCACCGGCTTTCACGAGAACTTTGTCTCCGGTAGTCGGAAATTTCTTGAGTTGATTGCGAGAATTTTTGTATGAGCAATGTTCAGACCACATCACAGAAAAAATCCCAAGCTCTGTGTAAGTAGGTTCCCGACCGAGTATTTCGAGTAAATGTTTGTATTCGTCAGGAGTAATCCCGTGTTCATCAATAAGTTCCGTCGTGATTTGCGGATCGTTTTGAAGTTTTTCAATCATTGTTTTGAATTTTTTTGATTATTTTTTTTCAAAGACTTTAAAGACTTTAAGGACATTAAGGACTCTAATGACATAAACAATGTTTCCTGTCCTTATTATCTTTTTAGTCCTTTTAGTCCTTTTAGTCCTTTTAGTCCTTTTAGTCCTTTTAGTCCTTTTTGGTCCTTTTTGGTCCTTTTTGGTCCTTTTTGGTCCTTTTTGTTTTCAGAAAATATTATATCAATTATTGATTTTACATTCCATACATCCTATTGATTTTTAATTGCCGTTTTTGTAAAATGTTTACTTGTTAATTATTTATGCCGGAGTGGTGAAATTGGTAGACACGCTGGATTCAAAATCCAGTGGGGGCAACTCCGTGAGAGTTCGAGTCTCTCCTCCGGTACCATTTTTAGGTTTCAGTGTTCAGTGTTCAGGTTTCAGGTGTCTATTTCACAAACGCGTCATAAATTGCTTTTATCGCTTTTTCATAATCTTCGTTATTCACGCCGACAATAATATTTATTTCAGACGAACCCTGATCAATAATTCTTACATTCACGCCCGCATCGGCAAGCGCAGAAAAAAGAGTTCCTGACGTACCAATGTGATGCACCATCCCCACGCCGACAGTAGCAATAATTGCCAGGTCAGACACAATATCAATTCTATCAGGTTCAATTGTCCGTTTGATATCATCAATTACTAATTGTAATTTATCGCCGAGATTTTCCGCGCGAACAACTACGGACATAGTGTCAATACCCGTAGGAGTATGATCATAACTTATATTTCTCGATTCAAAAATTTGAAGAACTCTTCTTCCAAAACCGACCATTTTGTTCATCAGCGTTTTTTCAATCTGAAACATTACAAAGTTCTTTACTCCGGCAATTCCGGTTACAATTCGTTCGCTTGGCACACGTTCAGACACAATGAAAGTACCACGAGCTGCCGGGTTATTTGTATTTTTAATTTCTATCGGGATTCCGGCATCACGAACAGGAAAAATCGCTTCATCATGCAGCACAGTCGCTCCCATATAAGACAATTCCCTCAACTCTTTATAAGTAAGCTCTTCAATACTCTTCGGATTGTCTACAATTCTCGGATCCGCCATCAAAAAACCGGATACGTCAGTCCAATTCTCATATAAGTTCGCTTGAACAGAACGTGCGACGATAGCGCCGGTCACATCCGATCCTCCGCGCGAGAAAGTTTTTACAAGTCCATGTTCATCTGCACCATAAAATCCCGGAACAATAAACAAGCCGGTTTCTCCTATTTTTTCTGATAATTTTTCGTATGTTGATGGACAGATATGTTCCTCATTGCGAAAAATTATAGTTTCAGCCGGCTCAACAAATGTCGCGCCAATCCACGCCGCAAAAACTTTTGCGGATAAATATTCGCCACGGGATGCTACAAACGATTTTATAGGTGTGTCAAGAATTAACTGCTCGGTTTCATCAAGTAATTCCACAATGTCAATTGGGATCTTCAGATGCTCAACTATTTCTATAAACCTTTCGCGTATACGACTGAATACAGGCTCTATTTCAAGTCCCTGATCGGCAAGTTCCTGACAAACAAGAAGCAGATCGGTTATCTTCTGATCTTTATCATTACGTTTGCCGGGAGCAGAAAGAACGATAACTCGCCTCAACGGATCGGATTCAATTATATCGCGTACTTTTTTAAATTGTTCGGCGTTCGCTAAAGACGTTCCGCCGAATTTACATACTTTA
>JAOZNZ010000379.1 GCA_029933535.1 bacterium
CAATATTCAACAAGAAATATTCAATGAAAAAGTTTAATACAAAATAAATTCCCCTATTGAGAGGGGTGGCGCGGAGCGCCGGGGTGTGTTACTTTTACATTGCTCATTTAACTGTTGATTATTGAGTGTTTAGTCCTCCAATTCCCCAATTCCAATATTCACTATTAACTATTAACTATTAACTATTCACTATTAACTATTAACTATTAACTTATAACTGCTCGCATTTGGAAATGCGGCTTACTCCAATTCTCCCCCCCGTTATCATTGCTTTTATTACCGCCTTATGATAAAATTATTATATGATTAAATTAGCGAAAAATATAACCGGCATCACACTTACACTTGCAATTGTTATTATACTTGCACGTGGAGGATTGCTTGGCGGCGCGGTTGACAAAGCGGCAACTGACATATCAACTCCCATGGTTGATTTGCTGGGTCTACCATTTCGATTATTAAAGAGCGGTTTTACTTTTATTGGTGATAATAAAATTATTTTAAAGAGAAACAAAGAACTTTTTAATAAGGTTAAACTTCTCGAGAGACAGGTAAATAGCTTTAAAATTCGTGAGAATCAATATAGTCAACTTGAAAAGTTGGCAAAGCTTAAATATAAATATAATTATGATATTTTACCGGCAAGAATTGTTCTGAAAGATAACATGGATTGGTCAAAAACAATTGTTATTAATCGTGGAAGCAGAGATGGTTTAATGATTAATATGGCTGTTATTTCAGGTGCGGGACTGGTAGGTAAAATCATCAGAACAGGTTATGCTTATTCAAGAGTTCTCCTCCTGATTGATAGTAATTTTAAAATCGGCGCACGATTAAGAAACTCACGTTTCGCAGGCCTGCTTGAAGGTCAGGGAATGAATCAGCTGGTTCTTAATTATTTGCCTCGCGAAGCAACTTTTAATGAAGGAGAAGAAGTTGTGACTTCAGGACTGGGAGGAATCTTTCCCGCGGGCTATCTTATCGGCACCATTAAAAAAACCCATTTCGAAGAATATGGATTTTATAAATATGTTACCGTAAAACCTTCTGTAAATTTTAATACACTCGAAACAGTTGCAGTGGTTAAACGACTTCCACCGAAAATTGATGTACTCGGTTCCGGAGATTAAATTGAAAAGCAAGTTGTAAAATCTATAAAAATGAATCTTTTTCTTGTAAGTTTATTTGTTTTCCTGATTACTCTCGCGTTACAATATGTAAGAGGAGGTAATTTGTTTGATTTTATTACTCCTCTGCTTGTATCGGTTGGATTGGTAGCAACAAAAAAAACCGCTGTTTTATGGACTTTATGTATGGCTTTCTTTTGGTCGGCAATGACAATAAACTCGTTTACAATGATTGTTGTTTTATGGGGAATATCGTTATGGATAATTAAAATCTTATCACGGGATATTGAATGGCGTAAACCGATAATTATTTTTTTAATTTCTATGTTCTTTTCTTTCGCATGGCAAATTACTGTCTTGATGCTTGCATGGTTTAATGGTAATGCACCGACTCTTGACGCCGCAGCAATTTTGTCACTATTGTTCCGGCCGCTTACAAGCGGAATTATTGCCGCTGTTTTCTGGACAGTCTTTTTTAGATTGGTTAACCCGAATCATCATTTACTAAGGGAAGACTAATGTCCTGTATTGCAAATAAGATTAAATATAACCAGGGACATTAATGCCGCAAAAACAAGAAAATTATGTTTCTTCCTGGCGCTATGTCTTCCTTGCCGCATTGATTGGACTTATTTTCTCCATTATTGCCGGGCAGCTTTTATATTTGCAAAGCGTTAGAAAATTGTGGGTGCCTGCATTACGAGGTAGTATTTATGACCGTAATGGTGTAATAATTGCCGGAAATAAACCTGCGTTTAACTTGGATGTTAATGTTGATGATCTTACAAAAAGACAAATAACAAATCTTGTTAAACAACTCTCTTCAATGTTGCGTAAATCGGAAAAAACAATATGGACCAGACTTAATCCCAAAAAAAGACTCCCTTACACTGACGCACGATTGGTAGAAAATATTTCCTTCTCAAATGTCGTGCGTGTAGTTGAACGACTTAACGAAATTCCTGAAGTTAAAATAAGAGTTCGGCCTTTACGCGATTATCCCAACGGAAATTTTGCTTCACATATTATTGGTTATATGGGCAAAATAATGCCAAACCACCCCAAATTACTTTCGCGTGAATATTCCATGCACGATCGGGTCGGTATATCGGGAATTGAATTTATTTGCGAAAATGTGCTTCACGGACGGAATGGCAAGAAAATTGTTCAGGTGGACAGATCGTCAAAATACGTTGAAACGTTGGATTATCTTCCTTCGGTTCCTGGTCATAATGTTATTCTTACGATTGACTCGGAACTTCAGAAAGCTATTGAAAAAGCAATGTCAAATAAAGTCGGTTCCGCAGTTGCTATTAATCCCAAAAACGGCGAAATATTAGCCTTGGTTTCAACTCCCGGGTTTGACCCTTCTATTTTTGCAAGTACCATTTCTGCAAAAGATTATAAAGCTCTTATAAGTGACAAAAGGCGACCATTGTTTAATCGCGCAATATCTTCAAGATACACTCTTGGTAGTGTTTTTAAAATAATTACCGCGATTGCCGGCCTTGAATCAGATATTTTAGGACCGGATACTGTGTTTCATGATCCCGGCATTTTTAGACTCGGGAAAATGAGAGTTCGGAATTATCATAATCATAATTACGGCTCTATGGGCGTGGCTTATGCTTTGAGAGTTTCCTGTAATACTTTTTTCTGTACTTATGCCATTAAAATCGGCATTAAAAATATCGCTAATTATGCAAGATTATTCGGCTTCGGTAAAAAAACAGGTGTTGAACTACCGGCAGAATCACCCGGTCTTTTAGGGGACAGAATGTGGAAAAGAAAAACTAAAGATTTACCATGGTATCCCGGCGATACCGTTAATTTATCAATCGGTCACGGCTTTCTTATTGTTACACCAATTCAAGTCGCAAGTATGATTGCCGCAATTGCAAATGGAGGAATCCGGCATCAGCCGTATATAATTTCAGGATATAGTTTTGAAGGAAATTTTACACCTGCAAATAATGTAAAAAAATCCATCCCTATTCCTATCACAAAAAAAAATATGGATATTATTCGAAAAGGCTTGTGGGAAGTAACTAATACTAAAAATGGTACCGGAAGAAGATGCAAAGTGCCGGGAATCGTTATTGCCGGAAAAACAGGTTCAGCAAAACTTAATAATCAAACTTTAGCCTGGTTCGCAGCTTTTGCTCCGTTCGAAAATCCCGAAATTGCTATCGCTGTGATTGTGGAAGAAGCAACAACAGGTGGTAGAGATGCTGCTCCGGTTGCCCAGGCAGCCTTTATAGAATATTTTGGCGCCGATGCAGAAAATATAACTAACACTAACCAGGAAGCAAGTAATCAATTGTAGCCGGTCTCGTTGAGGCCGGATTCCGGTAAACCGGAAAAGTATTCAGTAATTGGTTGGAAGGTGGGAAAGTGGGAAAGTGGGAAGGTGGAGTAAAACATTGATCGGTAAATGAAATAACATGTATTCGCATGTTCATAAAAATTTAATAAAATATAATGCCGGACACAAAAATGTCACAAAGCGCAGCGGAGTAAATTGTCTCAATAATCCAATAATTTTACCACGCTTTTAGCGTGGCCATTAATTGAACATCGAACTACCAACTACCAACTACCAACTACCAACCCCCCAACTATCATGAAAACAAATCTTTTGCTAATATTATTATTCCCTTTCCTTATTGTTTGTGCTGAATGTAAAGTCTTAACTTACGAAAAGATCGTTTCTAAAATTTATGACCTTCCCGCTCTTGCAGAACTCCCGGAAAAAGGAGAAAAAGGAGCACTTTTCTCCTCTTATGACAGAAAAAGCAAGTATGATGAAAAATCTGACTCATATATCAATTGGTATGCTAATGCCGACTGGGCAGGTGTTGTAAGACAGGAAGGCGAAAATGTTGTCCTGGCAGAAATTGACGGTCCCGGAGTTATCTGGAGAATATGGTCGGCATCTCTTGGAGACGGCAAAGTCAAAATCTATC
>JAOZNZ010000380.1 GCA_029933535.1 bacterium
AGCATTTTGGGATGATCTTCTCTTAATTTTGAGATGTCAACGCCTGCCTGACGTTCAAGAGGAAGTATTCCCGCGATGCCTGCTTCATCAAACCAATGAGCCGGAACTGTGATATCGCCATCGGAATCGATAATAGGAATGATATTATTTTGTTTGATCTTAGGGATAACTTTGTCATAATATGGTTTCATAAATTCATCAAACAAATCTTTTGAGAGCATAGGTCCGTGATTATAACTCATATCTTCGGCGAAAGACATAAAATCCGGCTGACAAATTTGCGATAATTTATCGATTTGTTTAATCATCCATTCAGTTAAATCCGCATTTATTTTATGCATTAGTTCAGGGTAGTCATAAAAAGCGAAGAGGTGATTTTCAATACCGAAAAGATTTCTTGGGTGCCAGAAAAAACCATCCAAAGTAAACCAGAGAACAACATCGCCTTTTTCCTGCTCTTTTGCCCATTCTTCCCACATTTTACAATCAAAAGCATCGTCAGGAAAAAGATAAGGACGGATCTTCTCGTAGTCGGCTTCGGTAGCCATTATTCCGGCACCGTGACCTTGTGGAACCGGGCAGCCCGGTTTTTGAATTGCTAAATATCCCTGTTTATAAACGTCAAGACCGAAATGGCGGCAAATATCGTATCTGTCGGTAATATTTTCCGGTAGACCTTCCTGATGCCATCTGTCGATAGTTTTATCCCACCATACCGCCCATTCCATTATTGGCAGTCGGTCGAACGGTTTAAAGTTCATTGCGGCTTGAAATCTTTCTCTTGTATTCATAGTATTTGTTAGTTTGTTGTTAGTTTTTGTCTGCATTAAATGTATATTTAAGGAATTATACTATTTTCCGGTTTTAAAAAAAAGGGCAAAGGTTATATTTTGGATTTTGGATTTCTGATTTTGGATTTTGAAAATAGCAAAACAAAGATTTAGCAGAACTAAATAACAGTTATGCTGATCATGAATAAACGCGGAAAACAAATTGAAAATTTTCAATTTTCAATTTCCTCAGCCATGCCTGTAAATAATCAAACTTTGGCATGGCATATTGACATAAAGTTTTTTTTAGAATATAATTTTAACCTTTAACACAACGTAACTAAGAATACAACAAACTTAAACAAATGAAAAAAACATTACTTATCTTTTTAACCGCGTTTGGAGTTCAAACAATGTTAATGTCATCAACTGCCGCACCTGAAATTATTGCACATCGTGGCGCGTCACATTTCGCGCCGGAAAATACGCTTGCAGCCTTTAAACTCGCGTGGGAAAAAAACGCTGACGGAATTGAAGGAGATTTTTATCTTACGAAGGATGACAAAATTATTTGCATGCACGATTCTACAACCAAAAGAACTACCGGAGTTGATCTTTTAATCAGAGACTCTACTTATAAGCAGTTGAAAAAACTCGATGCCGGAATATGGAAAGGAGAAGAATGGAAAGGTGAACACATTCCCTCAATTGATGAAGTATTATCAATAATTCCTGCAGGTAAGAAATTATATTTGGAAGTAAAATGCGGACCTGAAATAATTACTCCTTTGAAAAAACGAATGACAAAATCAGGCGCTAAAGCGGAACAGGTGACAATCATTTCTTTTAATGATAAAGTAATCGCGGAATCAAAAAAACAAATGCCGGAATGTGAAGCTTTACTGCTTGTCGGAGTTAAAGATGAAGAAAAGAAAATGGTTCCGTCAATTGAGCAAATTATAGATAGGCTTAAAAAAACAAATGCTGATGGTTTGGATGTTAATGCTCATCCGCTAATCGATCAAACATTTGTTGATGTACTTCGCAGCAACAATTTTTCGTTTTGTGTTTGGACAATTAATAATCTGGAAACAGCGAAACGGTTTGAAAAACTCGGTGTTGATGCAATAACAACTGACAATCCTGAATTGTTAAAGAAAAAATAAATTTGTCAAAATGATGTAAGTCAAAATGATATAATATAAAAATGAAAAACAACAAAATTGATATAGAGAAAATTATTGATCATGGATAAAAGCACAGCTATAAAAATCGCAAAAAGTTATATTGAATTAATTAGGCAAAAATATCAAATAGAGAATGTTATTCTTTTTAGCTTATCAACTTTCCAGGAGACCGATCCGATTGTAACGGAAATATTAAAAAGTGGGATAGAACTTAAAAAAATCGCGGGTTAATGCTGTTTTTCAATTAAACAAATTAATAAAAATTAAAACAGCAACGAAGTAACACTGTACTCATGTTCACCATTTACAGCAGAACCATTAAATACATGAATTTTATTGTATTCTGTTAACCACAGGATAAAATAATTTTAAAAAAGAAAAAATCTGCAAAAAATGTTATAATAAGAAAAAACAACTAAAACTAATAATCCTGACTATAAATTCATCGCGGAGAGATGAATTTCATCCGAACGAAGCGACAAAGGAGTATTAAATGAATAAAAAAATAAAAAAAATCGTTGAAGAATTAAAACACAATATTTCTCTTAAACATAATTTACATGAAATGCGATTATTCGGTTCAGCCGGACGAGGTGATAATACCAAAGAATCCGACATTGATATTTTTGTACGCTTGTCTGAAGTGAACAGGAAAATCGAAGAAGAATTATTTGATACGGCTTATGATTTTGAATTAAAATATGGTTATACAATAGATTTGTTTGTTTTTGATGATACGATTAATGAAGGCATTAATGCCCATATTCCAGTATATCAAAATATTCTTAAAGAAGGTATTTTAATATGAAAGATGAATATAAACAAACTTTAATAGATTACAGATTAGATAGAGCTGAAGAATCTCTCAAGGCAGCAGAATTATTATTAAAAAATAATATGTTAACTTCTGCAATAAACAGAATATATTATTCTATGTTTTATTCTGTTCAAGCTCTTCTTTTGTTACAAGATGTTTCATTTTCTAAACATTCTCAAGTTAAAGGATATTTTAATCGAGAATTTATTAAAAACGGAATTTTTTCAAAACAATTTGGGAAATTATATAATAAAGCTTTCGAATATCGGCAAAAATTTGATTATATTGACTTAGTTGTACCAGAAAAAGAAATGATATCGGATTATATTGAAAAAGCCACGGATTTTATAAATAAGATAGAAGAATATTTACAAAAATATCTTGAAAAATAATGACCGTGAGTACAGCGTTACTTCGTTGCTGTCGAAAAAATAAATTTATCAAAAAGATTCAAAGGAAAATTATGGAAAAAGTAAAATATCATGAAATGCTGCCGCACGAAATTCTTTCCCGCCGGGAAAAATTCCCGGTGGCGTTTATCGGGCTCGGTACAATCGAATGGCATGGTGAACACCTTGCGGTAGGCAATGACGCTTTAAAAGCCGAAAAGTTATGCGAGCTTGCTGCGGCAAAATCAGGTGGCTTTGCTTTCCCGACTGTGTGGTATGGTGAGCCGAGGATGACATGTCTGCTGGAAGCTGATTATGACGGAGCGAATGAAAATACAGTAAAATCATTTATGGGATTTGACAAGAAGAAATTTACTTCTCCGGGATATTTTGAAAAAAACAACGAAGAACAAATTGAATTTTATAAAAAATTAGTTTTTCATCTTCTCGTTCAAATGAATGCTCTTGAAATGAAAGCAGTATGTCTCCTTTGCGGTCATTATCCACTTCACACATGGGCGAAAGAAGTTGTTGAAGATTTTAACTCGAAATTTAAAGAAACAAAAGCTTTTGCCGGAATAGAATTCCATTATCCGGTAGGTGAAAATATAGGCGGTGATCAAGACCCCAAAAAAGAAATCCTGGTCGGTGGAGATCACGCAGCAAAATGGGAAACTTCGTATTTATATTATTTACGACCGGATTGTGTAGATATGAGTATTTTTCTCGGGCGCGAGAATGAGCCGCTTATAGGAGTTGTAGGTAATGATCCTCGAAAAGAAGCTTCAGTAGAAATCGGTAGAAAAGCCTGCGAACTGATAGTTGACGGTATGGTAAAAAAAGCGGAAGAGTTGATGGGGAAATCCATGGTCCGTGATCCGAATTAAAAACTTCTAAAATTTAAAATCGTTAATCGATATTCGATGTTC
>JAOZNZ010001030.1 GCA_029933535.1 bacterium
TGTAAACGAAAACAATTCTTTAGCCGGTATGGAATGTGGGGAGGTTGGGACTCAGGTGCTTCACCTGATAAACGCGCGGCATACCGATTGAAGCAAATGAAAAACAAATGGTCGCTTATCGGCGATGCCGTAGAAACAGCTGTGCTGGAAGTCCTTGAAAGACGGCGTGTCGGTTCTCCCTTCTCTGCCAAAACCGCAATGGAAACAGCGATGTCTCTTCTTCGTTCGGCGTGGAAAGAGCACACATCCGAAAAATGGCGTGTAAAGCCTAAAAAATATACCTGTATAAGCGAACTTTATTACGGTAAAATTTCTCCCGATTCGGGTACGGAAAGAGATGAATGGGTATCGCTGGTTCGCGGCAGAACGGAAATATGTATTCAAAATTTTTTCTCGCAAATTCTTCCGCACATTCCTGAAATTACTTATGAAAAAATTGTTCCAATCGCCCGTGCAGGTCAAGGAGATCCTGAGCATTTTCACCTTGGAGGAATAAAAGTTTATGCGATACCTGATTGGGTTTATAATAACGAGGGTAAAATGTTTATTCACGATTGGAAAACAGGAATAAGACGCGATAAACACAAAGATCAACTTGCTGTTTATGGCCTCTGGGCACAAAGAAAACATAATGTCGCTCCTGATGAAATTGAACTGTTCGTTGAATACCTTGAATCAGGAGAACAAATTCCGGTTGAATATTCCCTCCAGATAGCTTCATCATTATGCGACAGAATTTTATCTTCCGTTAAAGAAATGAAACAATATCTTGTGGACAGAGACATTGAAAAGAATGAGCCTTTGCCAAAAGAGTCTTTTCCGGAAACCGAAGATTTATCACGTTGTAAAAACTGCAATTTCATCGAACTTTGCGGTAGAGAATTTGTAACTGACATTGATTAAACACTAATTTACACAAATTTAATTTTTAACCACGAAAAATACGAAAGAACATAATATAATTTCTTTTACCACGAATAGACACAAATTAACACGAATTAACTTTAAGGTTTAATTTAATTTCAACTATTTATTTATAAGATTTT
>JAOZNZ010000381.1 GCA_029933535.1 bacterium
CAGCCTGGTCTCCTGATGGTAATAAAATTGCCTATGTTTCTTTTGAAAATAAAGGAGATGAGTCAATGCCCTTTTACGCCGGGTTTCACCCTTATTTCTTTACAAACATTAATGAAAAAGAAAAAATATTATTTAACGCTTCTCCTGATTATTCAATTCAGTACAACGAAGAATGTACCGATGTTATCGGCAAGAAAACCACACCTGAATTACCTTTGAAAATAACTTCCTCCGATCTCAAAGATTTATTAATGAGAGTTAATGATAAAAAAGACTCACAATTAATTTTTCCTGATAACTTTAAAATAAATATTTCTACTTCAGATAATGAAATCGATTTTCCATACATTCAGCTTTATACAAAAAATGATGAACCTTTCTTTTGCGTTGAACCCTGGATGGGAGCACCGAACACATTGAACAATGTTTCCGGATCGAAATGGCTGAATCCCGGTGAAACAAAATCAACACAAATGGTGATAAAAATTTGACGCTGGATACCGGATGCTGGATACTGGTTCTTAATTCCCCTCTTGAGCAGAATGTCCCGGTCGAAGCATCGGGAAGGGGTGGCGCGAAGCGACGGGGTGTGTTATGACCTTTAGACCTTTAACTATTAACTGATAACTATTAACCCCGCCGATAGCGGGGCAAGCTTAGAAATACAATGAAAACAATTTTTTTAATAATTATTTCCCTCACCATCGTGTCGGGAATTAAAGCACAAAGGAAACAAATGGATTATCCAATTAAACCCGTTCCATTCACTGATGTTCAGTTCAACGATACATTCTGGCAGCCAAGAATAGAAACTAATCGAATTTCTACAATTCCGCTTGCATTAAAAAAGACTGAACCTGCGGTAATTTATCTTGATGCCGCACGTCACAAAAATCTTAATCTTAAAAACGCACCGAAGGTAAAACCGCATCGGTTTCATACTTCTGATTTGTATAAAGTAATTGAGGCCGCAGCTTATTCCTTACAAACACGCCGGGATGCCAAACTGGAAAAACAGCTTGATGATATTATAGAAATCATACAAGGGGCACAAGCAACAGATGGCTACCTTTATGTTGCGCATATTTTAGGAATTAACGATGGCGGAATGGGAAAAGGAAGATATGATTTCGTGTTCCATAGTCATGAACTATATAACATTGGCCATCTTTACGAAGCTGCCGCGGCATATTATCAGGCTACAGGAAAGCGGAAACTACTTGATGTAGCTATTAAAAGCGCCAAACATGTCAACAAAGTATTCTTTATCGGCGTGGAGGGACGCTGTCCCCAGCGTCCTATAAATCAAGCACCCGGACATCAGGAGATAGAAATAGGTCTCGTAAAACTTTATCGCGTTACCGGCAATAAACTCTTTCTCGATATGTCAAAAAAGTTCCTGGATATTCGAGGCGTTACTTTCAAACCTGAAGGCAGAGGTACTATGAGCGCGTCTTACGCGCAGCAGCACAAACCGGTAACTGAGCAAACCGAACCGGTTGGCCATTCCGTTCGCGCTATTTATATGTACAGCGCCATGGCTGATATTGCCGCGCTTACCGGTGAAAAATCATACATAAATGCTGTTGACACAATCTGGAAAAATATGGTTAATAAAAAAATGTCGTTAACAGGCGGGCTTGGTGCTGAAACCGGAATAGAAGGTTTTGGTGCTGATTACGATTTACCGAATCTGAAAGTTTATAATGAGACCTGCGCTTCTATTGCAAACATGTTCTGGAATCACAGAATGTTTTTGCTTCATGGTGATGCAAAATATCTTGACGTTTTTGAACGAGTATTGTATAACGGTTTTCTCGCCGGTGTAAATGTAGAAGGCAACAGGTTCTTTTATACAAACCCTTTGGAATCAGATGGAAAATATATTTTCAATCATGGCAAAAAAGAAAGATCGGAATGGTTCGGTACTGCATGCTGTCCGGTTAATATTGCCAGAACTATGGCGCAGTTGCCGGGATATATGTATGCTCATGATAAAAATAATTTATACGTTTGTCTTTACGGTCAGAGCAAAGCTATTATTCCCCTCGCGGAAACTAAAGTTGAAATTGAGCAAACAACTGAATACCCCTGGAACGGAAAAATAAGAATCACTGTTAATCCTGAGAAAAAAACAAAGTTTTCTCTAAGAATTCGCATTCCGGGATGGTCACAAAACCAACCTGTCCCCGGAGATTTATACGTCGCGCGGACGTCCCCGTCCGCGATTAATGCGTTAAATATTGAATCTAAAAATAATCTTAATCAAAATCGCGAAGCAGGAGCTTCGCGCGACGTTTCTTTCACCTTAAACGACAAAAAAATAAATCCTGAAATAATAAACGGTTTTGCTGTTATCGACCGGGAATGGGAAAAAGGTGATATTGTCAAATTTGAAATCCCAATGCCTGTAAAAAAGGTCAAATCGCATCCAAATATCAAATACAATAAAAATAAAATCGCATTTGAACGCGGTCCAATAATTTATTGTGCTGAAGAAATAGATAACAAGGTAAAGACTCAGTTGATTTACATTCCTGAAAAAGCAGAATTAAAACCTGTTAATAAAAAAGATGTTTTTGGTAATATTACTGCTCTTCAGGGAAAAGCTCACGCTTTTGTTAATGGCACTGATAAAGAAATACAATTCACAGCCATACCCTATTATGCCTGGAACCATCGGGGTGTTGGCAGTATGTGCGTTTGGCTTTCAGACAACATAAAAGACGCAAAAGAAGCAAGCATAGCTGAAACAAAAAAAGCTGCTGCAGGTACAGTTTCCGCGTCTTACTTTTGTCCAAGCGATCCTCCTTCATCAATTTTAGATGAGTATGAACCTGAAAACTCACGTGATGGACATGTTTCCCGATGCACATTTTGGCCGCACAAAGGAACAGAAGAATGGCTTCAGATTACTTTCCCGAAAAAGCGGAAAGTTTCAACTGTATCTGTTTACTGGTTTGACGACACCCCAACCGGCGGCTGCAAAGTCCCTGAAAGTTGGGAACTCGAATACAAGGATAACGGAAAATGGAATAAGTTTCCGGTTTACATAACTGATGATTATCGTGATTTCAAAGATCAGTATAATGTAGTCCATGCTGGCAAAGAATTCGAAACAGACGCATTACGAATAAAAATAAAACTGCAAAAAGGTTTCAGTAGCGGAATTATAAAATGTATCATTGAATGACTAAACTAAAAAAGTCGTTTAGTTCTGAGAAAATTAAAATTCTTTGAATTTAAATTTAAAATTTTCCATTTGTATTATTCGTGTCTTAGTGCCTTAGTGGCTATTTAAAATAAAAAGAATTATGTTTGTATTTATATTATGAAAAGAAACATATATATTCTTGTGATAATATTAATAGCAATATCTATTGTCATTTATTTAAATATTATAAAAAAATGATAGATATTTTCGAGAATAAATTAAAGTATTTGGACTGGAAAGAAAAAAATCCCGATTTAGAAAAAAATTAAAGAATATTCACTAATTGACGGTTTTTAAAAAATTGTGTATAATAGATAATAAGTTTATGATTAATTTAAATTATCAAACATTATGCCTATTGTTTTCAGAAATAAAGGATATCGCTTTTTCTTTTTCTCAAATGAAGGAGATCCTTTAGAACCATTACATATCCATGTGAGACATGGAGAAGCAATAGCAAAATTTTGGATATTGCCGGAGGTATGTCTCGTCGATTCATACGCTATGAAATCTTCAGAACTTCGAGAACTTGCAAAAACAATTGGAAATAACAAAGAAATTATAGAAAGGAGTTGGAATGAATATTTTAACAAATGAAACATTAGCTCAGTCATTACATTTTGATTCTGATAATTTATGGGTGGAATTTACTGATGGCCGAAAATTAAGCGTTCCTTTGGCATATTTCCCAAGATTACTTCGTGCAACAAAAAAGCAACGTTTAAATTATGTGATTAGTGGTGGTGGTATAGGACTGCATTGGGAAGAACTTGATGAAGATATTTCTGTGAAAAACCTTTTACTTGGAATTGGAGACCAAACATCATTACACGAGAAAGCCAATCATAAAGAATATGCTTAATTA
>JAOZNZ010001031.1 GCA_029933535.1 bacterium
CGAATTCACCTTCAAACCTTAAGGGAGCAAAGCGACCAACCTTCAAACTTTAAGATTGCGAAGCAATCAACTATTTAATTCCTGCTTAAAATATTTGATCGTTCGCTTTAATCCTTCTTCAAGTTCTATTTCAGGCTCCCAATTCAATTTCTCCTTCGCAAGGGATATGTCAGGCTGACGCTGCATAGGATCGTCCTGCGGCAATGTCTTATAAATAATTTTAGAATTTGAATTTGTAAGTTCAATTACTTTTTCAGCAAGCTCAAGAATCGTGAATTCGTTAGGATTCCCGAGGTTCACAGGTCCCGGAAAATCATTTTTATTCATCATTTTTATTATGCCGGCAACAAGGTCATCAACGAAGCAGAAAGAACGCGTCTGCGAACCATCACCATAAACAGTAATATCATTTCCGTGCAATGCCTGCACAATAAAATTAGAAACCACGCGACCATCGTTTGGCAGCATTTTGTCACCGTAAGTATTAAAAATTCTTATAATTTTTGTGTCAACATTGTTCTGCTTCCGGTAATCGTACATTAATGTTTCTGCAACGCGTTTACCTTCATCATAACAACTGCGAACACCGATGCAATTAACATGTCCCCAATATGATTCTTTTTGAGGGTGGACTTTCGGATCTCCGTAAACTTCTGAAGTTGACGCCTGAAGAATTCGTGCATTAACGCGTTTAGCAAGACCCAGCATATTCAGCGCGCCGAGTATTGATGTTTTAATAGTTTTAACCGGATTATGCTGATAAAATCCCGGTGATGCCGGACACGCAAAATTATAAATTTGATCTACTTCAAGTAAAATAGGATTAGTTACATCGTGTCTTATTGCTTCAAAACGAGGATTATCACGCAGATGTGCGATGTTTGCTTTTCTACCTGAAAAATAATTGTCAAGAGATATTACTTCATTGCCTTGATTAAGCAGCGTTTCACACAAATGACTGCCTATAAATCCTGCACCGCCTGTTACTAAGATTCGTGTTGTACTCATAATTTTATTATTTCTTATTTATGGTTATCCAATCTT
>JAOZNZ010001032.1 GCA_029933535.1 bacterium
GCTTGTTCGCTTCTAAATTCCACGAATATGCCGCTCCCGCGCAAAGACCGGGATAACTAATCGGTAAATACTGATGATGTCCGCCGTCACCCCAATCTGTAATTAAATATCCAATGGCTCCATGCTTCTTACCGTATAGTGCGGATTCATAAAGATTCGCCATGCAGTTTGGTACCCTTCCGACCAAGCTGCACCATCCTGACGTTCCGGGACACACATAAAAGGGAATGCCTGCTTTTTTAAATAATTTACCATGTTCATCAAAAGGATGACCTTCATCATAACCCCATTCAAGAGCAATAACATCTTCGGGAATTTCTTTTATAAGATCCGGTTGATGCAAAATAATATCACCCCAGAACATCATTTTCCGATTATGTTTACAAACAAGTTTATGGATTTTTTTCAGGAAGTTCAAATATACTTTTGTTACTCCTTGTTTATCACAAATCTTTTTACTTTTTCCACGACCAAGTTCCCATGTCTCGTCGCAGCCTACATTTAACATCGGACTCGAAAAATTCGGAAGAAATTCTTTGTACAGCTTGTCAAGAAATTGCAGCGATTTTTGTGATGGTGATAAAACGCTGCCACTTTCAGAATGATGGTTAGGCGGAATATCATATCCGTCGGGACATTCCGCGAGATGTTTATATTCAGGAAATTTCAGCCATCGTTCAAAATGCCCGAAAGAATTCAAATTAGGAACCAACTGGATATTTTTTTCTGAGCAATATGAATCAAGGAGTAAAATTTCTTCTGCTGTAATTGGTGATGAATCTTTCCATACAGTTTGATGCTCTGAAAACTCGAAAGTATGTTCCATATATAATTGAAACTGATTTAATTTCAGCATCGCCATTATGTCAACAATTTTATACAGAGTTTCCATCTTAGGCACTTTGCACCTGCTTACATCCAACATATAGCCCCGTTGTTCAAAATCAGGCCAATCTTGAACTGTGAATTCATTCAGTTTGCCTTTATTATTTTTAATTAATTGCAACAAAGATTGCAGACCGTAAATAATCCCTGATTTATCA
>JAOZNZ010001033.1 GCA_029933535.1 bacterium
ATGAACTGTGCCTTCAGCACAAAACATAATTCGCATTTTGTGTACAGTGGGTTACTACTCACTACTTGACTACTCACCATTCACTATTAATTGCTCGCATTTGGAAATGCGGCTTACTCTCACATTTGCCGTTGACAATAAAATTGTAAATTGATATAATACGCAACCTGTAATAGAAAATATATGAAATTTATTTAATCAAACATAAAATTAAAACTAAAAAAGGTATTGACCAATGGCAAAATCTAAAAAAACAACTAAAAAAGTTAAAAAAACTAAATATGTTTATTTCTTCGGCGGGGGAAAATCCGAAGGTGATGCAAAAATGAAAGAACTTCTCGGCGGCAAGGGAGCCAACCTTGCTGAAATGAGTTCTATCGGACTTCCGGTGCCTCCTGGATTTACATTATCAACCGAATGCTGCGATCAGTTCTATCAACAAGGCGAGAAATGGCCAACAGGTTTAGAAGCAGAAGTTGACACACATATCAAGACATTAGAAAAAGTTACCGGAAAAACTTTCGGTAAAGGTAAAAATCCTCTCCTCGTTTCTGTTCGTTCAGGTGCTGCGGTATCAATGCCGGGAATGATGGACACGGTTCTTAATCTTGGTTTAAATGATGAAACACTTCAATCTTTAATTGAACTTACCGGAAACGAAAGATTTGCATGGGATTCATACAGACGCTTTATGCAGATGTTTGGTGATGTAGTTCTTGGAATGAAACATCATGATTTTGAACTTGCACTTGATAAAGTTAAGAAACACAATAAAGTTAAACTTGATACAGATCTTGATGTTAATGGTTTAAAAGAAGTTGTAGCAGAATATCAGAAAGTTTATAAAAAAGCAAAAAAAGCCTTCCCGCAGGACGCTCGCGAGCAGCTTAAAGACGCTATTGACGCAGTCTTCAGTTCCTGGAACAACGACCGTGCCATAAAATATCGCGCGCTGAATGAAATTCGCGGATTACTTGGAACAGCGGTAAATGTTCAGGCGATGGTTTTTGGAAACTCAGGTTTAAACAGTGCTACAGGCG
>JAOZNZ010001034.1 GCA_029933535.1 bacterium
TGTAAGCAGTATTCTTCCGCCACATTGCAAAATCATACCAAGAAGTAAAGGAGAAAAAATGCTTTCTCCGGGACAAATAACTTTCACTGTCATGGCGCGAATTGATACCAATGAACCAGGCAGGCAGCTTGTTGCTTCAATAGGACTTGCTCAGCCGGCTGAAGGTCATAAATACGGCTACCTTTCCGAGCATCATACTTATGGTGAGACAGAACTATTTGCCGGGGATTACGCGGAAGATTTGGCAGCAACAATGCTTGCGACAACAATGGGAATCGAATTGGATCTTGATAAAGCGTGGGATGAAAGAAAACAGCTTTATAAAATGAGCGGTAAATTTGTTAAGTCATCAAGTGTTACACAAGCAGCTCGTGGAAATAAAAACGGGTTGTGGACTACAGTAGTTGCCGCAGCGGTTTTTTGTGATTATTAGAATTTTTGACACGGATTACACGAATTATCACGGATTCATTTTTTAACCACGAATGAACACAAATGGACACGAATAATAAATTTTTTGTTGTTGTTTAGTTTAGTTTTTTCCATGTTATTTATAGTTTATAAATTAATTCACTATCATCCCATAGACTTTAAAATAACAATTAAAAAGATTTCCGTTTCACGCAAATCTGATTTCAAAGCACTAGAATATGAGTGGCGGTGAATAAGATCAATTAAAAACTTAGTGGTCTTAGAGTCTTAGTGCCTTAGTGGCAAAATGAATTTAAATTATATTAATAAATAAAAATTGTATTATAAATTCGTGAAAATTAGTGTAATTCGTGTCTAAAATTTATTTTTTTTCGACATTAGGAAAGTTACACCGACCAGGAATCTCAGAAAATACATTCCGGAAGTAAGGAATGGATGGCAGAATAATTTTTTCCATTTGCCGTTTTCAATAAACACACCGATAAAACGATAGTAAAATCCAAGCTGTTTTTCCACTGTCTTATCGTTATTCCATTTTTTAGCGTAAACGCCAAACGATTTCGCGTAATATTTCTTCTTACCAAAATATGTTTTAAAAGAGAATGC
>JAOZNZ010001035.1 GCA_029933535.1 bacterium
GGTCGGGAACATGAAACCGGTAAAAGCCGTAAAATAATCCATCCTCATTTTGAACCTGATATTGACAACCTTGATACATGTCGGCGAACTGCCCTTGTCCCCAGCCTGTGCCGATAAAATCTTCTGTTCCTGTTCCGCAAAGTGTCGGCCATTTTTTATCGCCATCAAGATAAACTTTGTATTCACCCTCGCCAAACCAGAAACTTTTCATCGCCGGATTAAGACGAGTGCCGATATTGCATCCGAGAAATCTACCTGTCCCTTTTATTTTCGGAAGGATAGTAAAATCTTCGCGTGCTTTGGTAAAGTTTTCACGTCTCCAATAACTGTGAAAACACATCATATCATCGCCGTGTTTTTCACCAAGAGTGGCGTTTATTTCATAGTAAAGTGTAATTGGTTTATCAGATTCATTTGTAAGCTGAATTTTTGCACTTTTTTTGAACGGCATGGGAATGTAACAATTATATGAGCGGGCTTCCGGACATGAAAAAAATACGTTTTGAAATTTTGTCATTTTTCCGAAAGTATGATTATAAAAATCACACATTGGTACCTGAACAGCAGGTGTTTCAGCATCGTCCCAGAAAATCTCAAACTTCATCGCGCGCAAAACTTTAGGCTCGTTATGTGGGTTGGTAGTTGACCAGATTCTTCTGATAGTACCTGAACCTTTAATATCAGCCATAACGAAAGTTTCGCAGGGTTTTATTATTTTACAAGGCGCGCCTTTACGGCCGAAATTAGCTTTTCCCCCTTCACCTTTTTCGCCATCGATGTTTTCGAAAGAGAACCATCGGGTTTGAATTCTTGGTGAAGGTTTTGAGAAAATTGAATCGTTAATCATAGTTGCATTTAGGGTAACGGTTAAAAATATGGACAAAATGGACGGAATGGACCTAATGGACAATAATCCAAGAAAAATCCCCCATGCCCCCTTTAAGTAAAGGGGGATTATTTTTCAACAAGTTCAATAATTTTTTCATAGTTTTTTAATGTTAAAGGTGATAAATTTCTTCCGTATGGAGATGCCGATGG
>JAOZNZ010001036.1 GCA_029933535.1 bacterium
TCGGAAAAATGAAGGAATATATTATGGTTCCGGAAATGGATTATGAACAAAACGGTAACGTTCCGCAGGTGGTTTTTCCTACCGCTGTTATCCCTCATTTTGAAAAAGATGAAATGGACATTTATTATGGCGCTGCAGACAAATGTATTTGTCTCGCGAAAGCAAAAATTTCCGAGCTTGTTGACGCATGTCTTGCCGACGGTCCATTAAGTTACGAATATAATCCGAGAAAATGATATATGGAGTGCATTAATGTTGCCGCGTCAAAACCTTTACAAAAAGTTACGCGGCATTTAATGCGGCGGTTGCATAGCAACCGGAAATTGTGCGAATATTGTAATTTATTTTTGCATCGAACAAAAATAAATTATCGCAACAAATGATTTTTTTATTTGCGCGAAATTTATGAAAAAAACCAGCATTGTTGCACTCCAAAAATTCCAATAATCCAGAAATAATAAGGAGTCCATCATGTCCATTTTGTCCATCGTGTCCATTTTGTCCATCGTGTCCATAATTGCTTCCCAATCTTTCGCAGGCAGCGAACTGAAAACAGCTAAAACAATATTTAAAAAAAATAACAAACTTATTAAAATGAAGAATAACAGTACAATTACTACAGGTTCTCTTATAAAAGATATGGTCGATATGTGGAAATTAGCGGAAACTCCGGATCCCTTTTATAAAACTATCCAGTTCTCTTCCTATGATAGATGCAGCAACCTTCCAGGCGGAAAAGGATGGTTTGATAACGCAGACGGCTTCGGTGGTGAAAAAATTCCTAATTATGAAAAAATTATCAAAGAACCCGATGAAAACGGAATTGGGGAATATCTTGTTTGTGATCTGAAAGGCCCGGGCGCTATGGTCAGGTCCTGGACGGCAAAGCATAATGGAACTATTCAGGTGTTTCTTGATAACAGCGAAAAACCCGTTTATGATGGTCCTGCAGAAAAGTTTTTCAAGAATCCTTACCATACTTTTGCTTTGGAAACCGGTATTGATGAAAAAGAATTCGATAATACACTGTATCAAAGA
>JAOZNZ010000019.1:0-4261 GCA_029933535.1 bacterium
ATTAAATTTAAGGAATAAAATAATGCTGAAAAAATTTATATATTTTTTAACCGTTTTGTCGGTAACTGTTACTCTTGCGGATAACACTCCGAAAGTAGGATACCTTTATCCAGCAGGCGGGCAGCGGGGAACTACTTTCCGTGTTATCGCCGGAGGTCAAAAACTCAATCGCGCGGCGGGGGTTTATATTTCGGGTAAAGGAGTTCGCGGTAAAATTATAGGTAATTACAGATTACGTCATAATCTAAATCGTGAGCAAAGAATATTGGTTAAGCTGATGCTTGAAAAAGTTCGCGATAAACGTATTGCAGAACTACCGGAAAGTATACGTGACAGAATTAATATACCTCCACAAAAAGGGAAGAAATTTCAGGATGAAAAATATATGATGATGATGGAGAAAATTAATGAAAATCCGGAAAATTTAGAAAAAATGCTCGCTGAGGAAAAAGTGCCGGATAATCCTATGCTACACAATCTTGATGAGAAAAACCTGCGGGAATTGACTCATGTCACTGAATATTACTTTAATAATAAATGGAAAAAACAAAGAAATCAACAGTTGTCAGAACTAGTGGAAATAGAAATTACAATTGATACAAACGCAGTACCCGGCAATCGTGAAATGAGATTAAAAACGGCCCTTGGAATGTCAAATCCAATGATATTTCAAGTTAATAACCTATCTGAAAAATCTGAAACGGAACCAAATAACTTGTCGGCGAATCAAAAATTGCCGCAACTTTATCAAATACCTGAGAAATTTTTCGATCAAACTGTTGATTTGCCGGTGATTTTAAACGGACAAATTATGCCCGGAGATGTTGATCGTTTCCGTTTTAAAGCTGATAAAGGACAAAAATTAATAATTGAAGCCCGGGCAAGGGAACTCGTTCCTTATCTTGCAGATGCTGTACCCGGTTGGTTTCAAGCGGTATTAACGCTCTATAATTCCAAAGGTAAAAAACTGGCGTTTACAGATGATTATCGATTTAATCCCGATCCCGTTCTTTATTATACTATTCCAAAAACAGATGAGTATGAAATCGAAATACGGGATGCTATTTATCGTGGGAGAAGTGATTTCATTTATCGAATTAAAATTAGCGAAGATCCGTTTATTACACAAATATTTCCGTTAGGCGGGCAGATGGGAGTAAAAACAGAATCAATAATTTCAGGTTACAATTTGCCGGAAACAAATATAGTTCTTAACACAAAACCCGGCAGTAAGATTATTCGTCAAGCTTTTTTTCGCGCAAAAAACAAAAAAACAAACCCTATTACATATGCGGTAAACAATTTGCCGGAATGTAATGAAAAAGAACCTAATAATTTTACCAACCAGGCACAAAAAATTAAGGTACCTAAAATTATTAACGGACGTATAGGCAAATCAGGCGATATTGATGTTTTTAAAATTAGCTGCATTGCCGGTGAAGAAATTGTTGTTGAAGTTAACGCGCGCGTTTTGAATTCTCCATTAAATTCTTTATTGCGGCTTGTTGATGAAAAAGGTAAAGTAATAAAATGGAATGATGATTATGTTGTTAAAGATAAATTTCTACATGAAAGTACTACGGGTTTAATTACTCATCACTCAGACTCTTATTTAACAACTGAAATTCCTGAAACCGGAACTTATTATGTTCAGATTAGTGACGCGTTAAATCATGGAGGAAAAGCTTATGCTTACAGATTACGCGTTTCAAATCCTCAACCTGATTTCACTTTGCTTTCGTCATCGTCAACTTTGAATATTTTATCAGGAACAACTGTTCCGTTAACAGTTTACGCGATTCGTAAAGAAGGATTTACAGGTCCAATAAAAATAACGGTTAAAAATAATAAAAATCTGAAAATATCAGGTGGAACTATTCAGAAAAACTGTAATAAAACACGTTTGACACTTACCACCAGACCGGATGAAAAAAATCGTGTATTACCGGTACGGCTGATCGGTAAAGCGAGAATAAAAAATAAAAACATTTTCCGTCAGGTTATTCCTGCAGACAATACTATGCAGGCATTTTTATATCGTCATCTTGTTTCAGCAAAGCATTTAGCATTGTTCAGCAAAGCTTCTAAGTGGAAGGTTCCAACTATTCGATTAACTAATGAAATTCCTGTAAAAATTAAAAGTGGAAGCGATGTAACTTTATTTTTCAAAGCAAGCCGCAGAGGAAAATTTTTAAGGAATTTGAATGTTAAATTAGACGATCCACCGGAAGGGATATCTATCACAAATATTAATGCTGCAGTTAATGGTTTTGAAGTGCAATTGCATACAGATAAAAAAACTGTTAAAACCGGTAAGGAAAACAATTTGATCTTAGCGGTTTATCGTAAAACACCTAAACAAAAAAACAAAAAAGGACGGGCAAATAGACGAAATTTTCGTTTGGATACATTGCCTGCGGTACCGATAGAAATAATAGAATAATTTCTACCTGTATAAAAGGAAGCGGAGTAAGGATGGCAAATAACAAATAAATACAATTGACAGAATAATTGGCACAAGATTAACATTTTCTGTGAACAAATTAAAATCCCCCTGAATCCCCCTTTAAAAAGGGGGACTTGTCCTCTCCTTACCAAGGAGGGGTGTCTGAAGGACGGGGTGGTTCTCAAAAAATAAATAAAAAATTCCAAAAAAATGAAAAACTCACAAAATTTATTTAAAATTAAATCAATTGATAAAAGTGACTGTAAAGAATTCTGGTTGACTTCAATTGAAAATCACGGCAAAGGAATAAAAATAATCGATCATGCAATTGATTTTCTTCGCTCAAATAACGCGCAGGCTTTTTCAATTCGTTTGTTCGGCAATCAGAATGATCTTTCAATCGGCAATGAAGAATTGCGCAGTGAGAAGTTACAGGGAATATCCTGTCCGCCATTGCTGCTCATAGAAAAATCTTCTGAATTAAGAATTCAACTGCACGCAATATCAAAAGTGAAGTCGTATCCGCTTTGTTTTGACGGTGAGTTTATCGGTCGTGAGTTTGAGGATAATAATGCCAGATATTTAATGCTGCACATTTTGCCTGACAACGCTAATGACACAAGATATCATCAGGCAGAAGATATGTTTAATAAAGCTGATAAAATTTTAATAGCTTATAATTCCTCTTTTTCTGATACTATTAGAACCTGGTTATATGCTGACGATATCCTTGATTGGTATGACCAACTTAACAAAGCAAGAAATCTTTTTTTTGAAAAACATGGGATTTATAATAATTTAGTACCGGCAAGCACAGGAATCGGTCTCGCTAATTTGGATGGTGCAGCAATGGCAACTCAGGTACTGGCTGTAGTTCCCAAAAACGGAAATGTTATAATTCAAAAAGCTTTTTCTCCTCTTCAGCGCCCCGCCCTTGATTACAAAAGTTCGTTCAGTCGCGGGGTAAAAGTTAAAACGCCGTATCACCAAAAACTTTACATATCCGGTACCGCAAGTATTGATGAAAACGGCAAAACTATTTTTATAGACGATACTGCCGGGCAGTTGGATATGACCATGAAAGTTGTTGACGCAATTCTTGGTAACGCGAATATGAATTGGTCTGATACGGCTAATGCAATGGTTTATTTCAAACATCAAAAAGATTTTTATTTGTTTGATGATTTCTGCAGGGCAAATAAAATCAATATTCCACACGTAAAACTTCATGCAGATGTTTGCCGCGATGACCTGTTATTCGAGATAGAGCTTGATGCGATCAAATAAATTTGCTCTACTGACCAAATTTTGGTACAGGATTTTTCAACTGTCATTTTTTGACAAAACAATTTGGGACAAAACAATTTTTAAAATCCAATTATTTTGACTTAAATCATTTTGACTATTTAAATTTTAAATTCATCACAACGGGATGAATTTTCTCAGCCATACCTAAAACTTATTTTCCCCGATACGCCATGCTATCGGGACAAGTATGTCTAAGATTTTATGACAGGATATACAAGATGTACAGGATTTTAAATTAAGCGGCGCGGGTAGGATCAGATTATTATAATTAATATTACTAATATAAGTAACTTACAAAACATTTTGATTTTCTTCGTGTTCTTCGAGTCTTCGTGGTTCAAATTTCTTCAGCAGAACAAATTTCCTCAGCTGGGCCTGTAACTTATCAAAAGCCGGCCCAGCCCATAGCAAAAGCATTTTAAAGAACGTAAATCCTTTTCCCCATAAATTTGTTCAGCAGAACAAATTTCCTCAGCTGGGCCTGTAACTTATCAAAAGCCGGCCCAG
>JAOZNZ010000019.1:4361-14981 GCA_029933535.1 bacterium
CCACAATAGTGTTAATTAACGTACGATCGTTGTAGTTTTATTTTGGTATGTTTGATATAATAATAACAATACCTGAACGGAAACTCTTTCTTTCCCATTATTTGCCGTGCGAATTGAAGTGGTTTTTGCTCAGGCACTGTATAAACTAACCCAAAACAAAGGAAAAAACTATGAAAACGTTCGTGAAATTCTTCCCAATGCTATCACTCGTATTATTATTAACCGGAATATCTAATGCCGAAACTATCTTTATGGATAATTTTAACATAACGTCCGATGGCGGAGATATTAATTATCAGAATGACGCGCCGGGAAGGCAAACCGGTACTGTTTCTTTGCCTCTTCAATATTCCTGGTATGATGATGGAAGTGGAAATTATGGTTATCCAGCTGTTACAAACGATGGCCCTTATGCCGGGAAATGTATTATTGATCCTGGACAATCTTTGTATGGAATAGCTATGTCGCCAAATGATAATTTTAACGCTAATACGAACATTATTATCAGTTATGACTTAACTCGTACTGACTCAAATGGATGGTGCAGCGTTCAATTCGGTAAAGCTTACTATCATCTGGCTCCGTGGACGGCTCCGGGAATGACAGTTATTATGGGTACTGATGGCGATTATCAGATATGGGATCAAGCAGGTCCCACTGCCGTTTTTGCCTTTGCTGAACTTGCTTACACATCGAACGCGGCTTTAAAAATCAAGATTTGTATTTCACAGCTTGATAATACCTATGTTTCTTTATTTATAAATGATAAACCATATCCTATAAGCACTCAAGGTGGAATTAACAGATATGTTTATAAATATGCTGGAGCCTTTACTAATAATGTTCTTACTATTAGCAGCAGTGGTGGACAAGTTTTTCTACTCGATAATTTTAAAATATCTTCTCCTGACAGTAATCCGATTTCGACAGCCGCCTGGACAGGCGATGCCGATTCAGGCATTTCAAGCTCGAAAGTTTATACTCATAAAGTTAATCTTGCGACATCAACAAATATAACTGTCAATGGCGTTACTTTTGACGGCAGCCCGTCTAATCTGATGGCAGGAGCGAACTGGGAATTGAGAACTGAAACGCCGGGAGGATTTTATAGTGCATTTGATCTTTACGCTACTTTCAGCAATAATTTCAATGTAGCGCCACAAAGCCAATTTTTAGTGACAAATGTTCTTTATGATGGAATAAATTCCGGAGGGCTTACTCTTACAGGTTTGGAATCCGGAAAAACTTATACTCTTAAACTTTACAGTATCGGGATGGATTACCTCGCTCCAAACGGCCGACCGGTATTTTTCTCAACAAGCGATGGAGGAGTTATTACTCTTGTTGATCAGAACGAATTTGGAATTGACAACGGACAGATTTTAACTTACAGTTATACCGCCCCTGAAAGCGGAGTATTTTCTATTTCGGCTTCGCATACTAATTTACCAAACGCTGTATGGGTATGGTATGCTTTCAGCAATGAAATTTCTCCGCCAAACGCGCCTGCCCAAATTACAGCTTCGCAAGGTGATTTTACAGATAAAATTAATGTTTCCTGGTCAGCAATCAGCGATGCAGATACTTATTCTCTGTTAAGATCATTAACAATCAATACAAATGACGCTATAGTTGTTTCCGATTCAATTACTACAAATGTTTTTGATGATACAACGGCAGTACAGGCAACATATTATTATTATTGGGTAAAAGCGTGCAATATAGGCGGATGCAGTTCGCTTACCGGTCCCGCGCTTGGCTTTACTTCAAGTGCTAATCCTCCTGATAAACCGACAAACACATCTCCGACAGGATTTTCTGAAGAAGCCGCACCGGTTACTTTATCAGCTTCCGCGTATTCCGACCCCGGAAGTTATGTTTTTTCAATAAGTCGCTGGCAGCTTTCTGATACGACAGATTTTTCAACACCAATTTGGGATTCAGGCGACATCAATCCTGTTACATCATTAACCTTGTCTAAAAACGCGACATCTTCAGTTACGAATTATTGGCGCGTTAGATACAAAAATGAATTTAATACGTGGAGTGACTGGTCTGATGAAACTTCTTTCATATTAACTTCCGCACCGATTGTTTCTGCAACTGTTTTTCTTGATACTTTCAGCGTATCGCAACCCGGAAACGTCAACACTGATTACAACCTTCCATGCAGACAGTCAGGCGTTGCGTCTCCCGCTTCGTTTACTTCTTCCGGAACAACAAAGTTGGGTGCGAGTTCTTCGATAGCTAATTGGCTTGAGTTTGCGCCAAACAGCGGCTGTTCACCCAATAATAATTTCCAGGCATCTTCGAATTTTAAAATTGAATTCGATGTTAATCTGCATAATCTCGATGGTTCAGTGGATTGGCTTTCATGTGCGTTTGGTAAAGATGAGAATTCCGATTTATGGCCTGTAAGCGATTCAGGCCTTGCGACACTGTTTGCCGCGAACTCCGGATTTCAGATGTTTGACGGTGAAAATCAGATTGCTACTTTCTCTGCGGTTCCAACAAATAAACAACTTCATGTGTTAATTACCGCGAACACTTTAGCTTATGATGAAGAAGATCCGGTTTACTGCAGTATTTTTGTTGATGGTGTTCCGCAGAATGTTGGGAATCCTGATGTTGACAATCATCACATGTTTTATTATACAAAGCTGGGTGATTTTAATAAAAATTATGTCACATTTTTTAACTTCAATTCCGCAGGTTCAACTACTCCGTCTTTAATTGATAATTTTAAAATAACTGCTTCGCCGACAAATTACATTACTTTTCATCAATGGACAGGCGATAGCGATTCAATGATTGACGAGACTAAAACTTATACACATCTTGCGAATTTTAATGGCCCGGATGTAGAAATTAACACAAAAACTTTTATCGGTACAGGTATTATAACGAATAATGATGTTAGCTATGAAGGTATGACTACAAATGGTTGGACTATAACTGACCCGTATGCATGGGTAGCTTTCAGAACTGAAACAGTATCTTCACTTCTGTCTGGCGGTTCAGGAGAAATCGGGGAATACGGTGTGATTGGTGCTGCGACAATTGCGGTAAGGCTTCACGGTTTAACTCCTAATTCTTCCAACACTTTATATCTCTATACTCAAGTTCGTGTCGGAGCGGCAGGGACGTATACTTTATTCCAAAATAATTATTTCGGTGCCGGTGAATTTATTGATGTTGATGAGTTCGGCGATGGAAGCGGAATGATTATCCAGGTTGATTATGTAGCTGATGAGAACGGAGAGATTATTGTTATGGCTTCCCCGGAAAGTTTCAATAACAGATTCTACCTATGTGGATTGGCTAATATCGAAACCGCAGCAAGCGAACCCGAAATAAATGTTGACTGCTCTCTCGATTTTGGAGAAGTTGTCATAGCAGGAAGTAAAACTTTACCGATTGAAATCAGAAATACAGGCGGAGGAGAAGTGGATGGAACAATCAGCGGTTACGCATCGCCTTTCAGTTTAGCTACAAACAATTACTATGCTGTTCCTGCTGCCAATGATTCTGTTTCAGTAACTTTTGAACCGGATGAAGGTATAGCGTACACGAATGTCATAACGCTTACCGGCAATGGTGGAACTGCTCAAGTTACTTTATACGGAACGGGAGTACCGGAACCAGGAATTATATGGATTGTTGGATTATTGGAATTATGGATTATTTGGAGAAGAAAATAATCGTTTGGCAATTTTATATGTAAATAAACAATTAAAAAAAACGGGCGGCTTAATTGCCGTCCGTTTTTTTGTTGGGAAAAAAGGTTTGGTGATTCGAGTACATAGTTTCGACCCGAAACTATTATCGCTGATTAGTGTTTTACCGAAAACTATTTGACAAAATGAAATAAATGTGATATAGTATAAGGCAAGCGCTTGCCTATGAATATATTCATGAAAAAACAGGATGAGCTCAAATGGAAATATGTGGTTCCTCATAATTAACTAACAAAACAAGGAAACAAACTATGAAAACGTTCGTGAAATTCTTCCCAATGCTATCACTCGTATTATTATTAACCGGAATATCTAATGCCGAAACTATTTTTGGAGATAATTTTAACGTTACCGGCAGCGGTGATGTTAATTATCAGATTGATGAACCGGGCAGGCAATCAGGTACTGCAGCTACATTAATGTATAATCTAAACGGTATTGGTGCTTATGTAACTAATGCAGGTCCTTATGCCGGGAAATGTGTTTTTGAATCTTCAACTTCAATATCGCCAAATCATAATTTTAACGAATCAGGTAATTATAGCATTGAATATGAAATCACAAGGACAGAGGTGGCTGGTGGTTGGGTTACTATATCTCTTGGGAATAATCACGGTAACGTTTATCCTTGGCATGATACTGAGCCGGGATTTTGTATTGTAGTTGGAGATGATGGTGGTTATAGCGTTTGGGATCACGGTACTCCTACTTCGGGCTTTAATTTTGCCGAATTATCATGGTCGAACAATCCTACTATAAAAGTAAAAGTTGTCGTTTCACAAGGGGGATTCCCACCAACACAGGACGCCCGCATAGGTTTATTTTTCAACGATAAACCATATCCTCTATTTAATGTTGGCGGCTATAAATTTACATATAATTACATTGGCGGATTTACCAACAATTATATATCTCTTCTTTCCTGGACAAGTCTGGAAACTATTGATAACTTAAAAATATCTTCTCCTGATAACAATCCTATTTCTACAGCTGCCTGGACAGACGATGCAGATTCAGGCATTTCAAGCTCAAAATTATATACTCATAAAGTTAATTTTGCGACATCAACAAATATAACTGTCAATGGCGTTACTTTTGACGGCAGTCCGTCTAATCTGATGGCAGGAGCCAACTGGGAATTAAGGACAGAAACACCCGGTGGAGTTTATGCCGCTGTCGATCTTTATGCTGCTTTTGGGAATAATTTCAATGTAGCGCCGCAAAGCCAATTTTTAATAACTAATATTCTTTATGACGGAATAAATTCCGGAGGACTTACTCTTTCAGGCTTGGAACCGGGGAAAAGTTATACCATTACCCTTTACAGCATCGGCAACGATTATGATGCACCAAACGGCCGACCGGTATTTTTCTCAACAAGCGATGGTGGAGTTATAACTCTTGAAAATCAAAACGAATTTGGAATTAATAACGGTCAGATTTTAACTTACAGCTACATCGCTCCCGAAAGCGGAGTGTTTTCTATCGCAGCAACGCAGACTGATATTCCAACTGCTGTATGGGTGTGGTATGCATTCAGCAATGAGCTGTCTCCCCCAAATGCTCCTTCATCAATTACAGCATCTCAAGGGGATTATGCCGATAAAATTAATGTTTCCTGGTCGGCGGCAAGTGGTGTTGATACGTATTCTCTGCTCAGATCATTAACAATAGATACGAATGACGCTATAGTTGTTTCCGATTCAATTACTACAAATGTTTTTGATGATACAACGGCAGCGCAGGCAACATATTATTACTACTGGGTAAAAGCGTGCAATATAGGCGGCTGCAGTTCGCTTGCCGGTCCCGCGCTTGGTTTCACGAAAAGCTCTACTCCTCCTGATAAACCGACAAACACATCTCCAACAGGATTTTCTGAAGAAGCTGCACCTATTACTTTATCAGCTTCTGCATATTCTGATCCCGGGAGTTATGGTTTTTCAGAAAGCCGGTGGCAAGTTTCTGATACAACGGACTTTTCAACACCTATTTGGGATTCAGGAGATACGCTTCCGATTACATTATTAACTTTGGCCAAAAATGCGACATCTTCAATTACAAATTATTGGCGCATTAGATACAAAAATGAATTTAATACGTGGAGTGACTGGTCTGATGAAACTTCTTTCATATTAACTTCCGCACCGATTGTTTCTGCAACTGTTTTTCTTGATACTTTCAGCGTATCGCAACCCGGAAACGTCAACACAGATTACAATCTTCCATGCAGACAGTCAGGGGTTGCGTCTCCCGCTATGTTTACTTATTCCGGGACAACTAAATTGGGTGCGAGTTCTTCGATAGCGAATTGGCTTGAGTTTGCTCCAAACAGCGCCTGTTCGCCTAATAATAGTTTTCAGGCATCTTCGAATTTTAAAATTGAGTTTGACGTTAACTTACACAATTTCGATGGTTCAGCAGATTGGCTTTCATGCTCATTTGGTAAAGATGATAATTCCGATTTGTGGCCTGTAAGCGATTCAGGCCTTGCGACACTGTTTGCCGCGAACTCCGGATTTCAGATGTTTGACGGAAATAATCAGATTGCAACTTTCTCTGCAATCCCAACAGGCAAGCAGCTTCATATTTTAATTACCGCGAATACTTTAGCTTATGATGAAGAAGATCCGGTTTACTGTAGTGTTTTTGTTGATGGGACACCTCAGATTATTGAGAATAGTGTTGTTAACAATAATCATTTGTTTTATTATACAAAGCTGGGTGATTTTAATAAAAACTACGTTGCTTTTTTTAATTTCAATTCCGCCGGTTCAACTACTCCTTCTTTAATTGACAACTTTAAAATAACTGCCGCGCCAACTAATTTTATTACTGTTCATCAATGGACGGGGGATGGAGATTCTCTAATCGATGGAGCGAAGTCTTATACCCATCTTGCGAATTTTAACGGTCTGAACGTTGATATTAACGGGAAGACTTTTATCGGTACGGGAACTATACTTACTAATGATGTGAACTATAACGGTATGACTACAAACGGATGGACTTTGTTTGATTCTTACTATTGGGTGGCTTTCAGAACTGAAACCGTATCTTCATTTCTGTCAGGTGGCTCCAAAGATATCGGTGAATATGGCGTTATTGGTGCGGGTACAATCGCGGTTACCCTTCACGGTTTAACTCCTAATTCTTCCAACACTTTATATCTCTATACTCAAGTTCGTGTCGGAGCGGCAGGGACGTATACTTTATTCCAAAATAATTATTTCGGTGCCGGTGAATTTATTGATGTTGATGAGTTTGGTGATGGAAGCGGAATGATTATTCAGATTGACTATATAGCTGATAAGAACGGTAAATTTACCGTTATGGCTTCGCCGAAAAATGTTGACAACAGATTCTATCTATGCGGATTAGCTAATTTAGAAACCGCTGCAAGCGAACCCGAAATAAATGTTGACTGCTCTCTCGATTTTGGTGAGGTTGTCATAGCAGGAAGTAAAATTCTACCGCTTGAAATTAGAAATATCGGTGGCGGAGAAGCGGACGGAACGATTAGCGGTTATGCATCGCCTTTCAGTTTAGCTACAAACAATTACTATGCTGTGCCTGCTGCCAATGATTCTGTTTCGGTAACTTTTGAACCGGATGAAGGTATAGCGTACACGAATGTCATAACGCTTACCGGCAATGGTGGAACTGCTCAAGTTACTTTATACGGAACGGGAGTACCGGAACCGGGAATTATATGGATTATTGGATTATTGGAATTATGGATTATTTGGAGAAGAAAATAATCGTTTAGCAATTCCATGTGTGAATAACCTATTAATAAAAAACGGGCGGCTTAATTGCCGTCCGTTTTTTTGTTGGGAGAAAGGTTGGGAAATTTGAGTACATAGTTTCGACCCGAAACTATTATTGTGTAACCCAAGAAAACACGATAAACATTAATAATAATTTATGATTCTTTGATTTAGTCGCCGGAACTGGGTGTAAAAATTCATTCTCACAATTCTTGCAAATTTTGGTATAATTAATAGAGCGCATATAAATAAGTAAAACAAATATAACAATTTTAACAAAATTTTTTAACCAATTCATTAACAAGGAGAAAAATGAAAAAATTATCATTCTTATTCGTGATTATGTTGACTATTGCCGCTTTTGCAGGTGGACCGCCCCCGCCAATTACTTATACAGATTTGGTATATACAGGTCCGGGTGGTGTTGAATCATTGACAGGAGCTGTAGCGATAGCCGAAGTAGCCGATGCACCTTATGGAGGCGAGTACATTAACAATCAAACAGTTCTTATTAAGATTACTAATGTAGGAGATAAGAGTTGTATTATTAAACCTTTTGATAAGAAAACAGGTTCACAGGATTCAATAGCGCTTTTTATTGAAGGTGGTAATCCCAAAAAAATTCAAGTGGATTTTGGTAAATCAAAAGGCAAAGGGATAATTCGTTATATCTATGTAGACGGTAAAGTCGGGAAAATTCTTTTTAAAGGACTTGAAGAAGATGTCCGGAAAATCGTTGTTAACAATTCAGGAGATGATAAAGGCGTCATTATTCAAAATGTTTCTAAAAAAGGAGCAGGAATAAGATCTATCTATACTACAGGTAAACTTAAACGCGCACAATCAAACCATGGCGGTTTCGGCGATTTATTGGGATGTGGGAATGGTGTTATTATGATCGGTGAAGACAGCCCGAAATGCCAGATTAAGGCAAGTCCTAAAGGCTCTATTGAAAATATTCTTATTTGTAAATCCGTTGATACTAACGCTTATAGCAGCTATCCGTACAGTGAAGCTTACAGAGAATGTATTGCAAGCAACGAGATTGTGAATACTGTAATTGTAGGAAAAATCAAAAAAATTAACACTAAAGCTATTGGTCCGGCTGTAATAGCAGTTGAAGTCAGTAGCAAAATCAAAGAAAAACAGTATGGTAATAAAGTTAAAATAGCAGAACCTATTGTTGGAAAAGACAATTTTGTTGAGTAGTATTTATGAAAATAGAAATGATTAAATCAAAAGATTATTTCCAAAGTGACAATTTTGGAATATGGGTGATGGAAGAGCAAGAACCTCGTCCTCTTCATACACATAATTTTGATGAACTTGTATTTGTGCTCGGAGGAACGGCAATTCATTATACCGATAACGATGAATATCCACTTGTACGTGGCGATGTTTTTGTTTTGCGTGGGCATCATGCTCATGGATTCAAGGATAATGAAAAACTGCATCTTGTTAATATTTTATACAACAGAGAACACTTTAACAAAACAAAAAAAGAATTTACTAATATTGACGGTTTTCAAGCCCTGTTTGTTTATGAACCGAAATATCGAGATCGTCATAAATTTGAAACAAAACTTCACTTAACAACAGAACAAATAGATGAAGTACTTCCTTTATTGAAATTGTTTGGTAAAGAATTAACAACTAAACACGAAGGCTACGAAATAGCTGCTGAAAGTATTTTTAGAATGCTTGTCCTTGAAGTCAGCAGATTTTATTCTCAAATGGATTTAATTCGCCCGAAGGAACTGTATAAAATAACTACCGCGATTAGATATATGGAAAGAAATTTTGCAGAACATATTTCTGTGCCGATTTTAGCTAATCTTACCTGTATGAACAGAAGTGCTTTTTATCGCGCTTTTAAAAAGATTACCGGTAGTTCACCAATTGAATATCTTGTTCGCATTAGAATTAAAAAAGCTGCAAGTATGTTGTCTGATAATACCGAAATGTATGTTACTGACGCGCTGGCAATGTGCGGCTTTGACAATAGCAGCTATTTTACAAGACAATTCAAATCGGTAATGGGTATTACGCCGAGAGAATTTGTGAAAAAAAACCGCGATGCGGGAAATTAATCTCGAAGAAAAGTGGGAAGGTGGGAAGGAGTAAGCCGCGCTTCCCAGCGCGAGCAGTTAATAGTGAGTAGTGAGTGGTGGGAAGGTGGGAAAGTGGGATAATATCCATTATGTCGACCAATTACCTAAAACTTAAATAAAGAATATGAACGTGAGTACAGCGTTACTTCGTTAGGAATATTTCTTCGACCTTTGACCTTCGACCTTTGACCTTTGACCTTTAACCTTTGACCTTTAACCTTTGACCTTTGACCTTTGACCTTTGACCTGAGTTCTGTTTACATATTGCAAAAAAAGCTCGGTTTTTGTATCATAACCCTTAATAATTATCATTTTTAGTAATTTTACTTTAATTTCTTATTAGTATTGTGGAAAATATAATGAAAATCGGCGTGATGGGTGGAACATTTGATCCGGTGCACATAGCTCATCTCGCAATAGCGGAACTTGCCGTTGAACAACTGAACCTTAACAAGCTTTTGTTTGTTCCGGCGTGGATTGCTCCACATAAAACTGATCGAAAAGAAGCAACGGAACGTGCGTGCCACAGATATGAAATGCTTAAACTGGCAACGTATGACAACGAAAAAATTGATGTAAGTGATATAGAACTTAACAGAGAGGGAACATCATATACTATTGACACTCTTGAGCAAATTAACGAAGAATACGTGGGGAAAGCAAAATTGTTTTTGCTTATCGGTTCAGATAATTATCTGACATTTAATTCTTGGCGTTGTCCGGAAAGAATTCATGAACTCGCTACTGTTGTAGTGTATAACAGACCGGGTAGCAGTGTTAGCGAGGTGGAACCACCTTTTTTGCTGCTTGAAGGACCGAAAATGGGAATTACATCAACATGGATCCGTGATAGAATTTCAGAAAAAAAAAGTGCGTGCTATTTTTTACCTGAAGTGGTAAAAAAATATATTTACGATAATAATATTTATATGTAACCCAAATCAAGTCTTAGTAACAAATAAAATAAAAAATAGCCGCAAAGAAACAAAGGCACAAAGAAGG
>JAOZNZ010000382.1 GCA_029933535.1 bacterium
TGACAAAACGCTGTTCGTTCACCGCATAATTCGAGGAACAGACAACCATACGTGGAATGAAGGTGAAGGCTCCGATAGCCTGGACGGCCGCGAGGCCGTTACAGGTGAAGTAACCTGGAGTTCAGCTCAGGATGGTGATTCCGAATTTTGGGAAGGCACGACGTCAAACAACTGCGCCGAAATCGTGCCGGAAGGCGAAGGCATCGTTTTGAGCAACAACTTTGGCTGGGTCTCTTTCCCGCTGAAACTCGACACTGTGATGCATTGGCAGACCAATGACGCTGCCGCGGCACTGGGCGTGTGCATACGCGAATCTCTCGACCCAATGGTCAGTTCCACAAATAACGGCACAAAAGTGTTCGCTACAAGAGAAAGCCCAAACGTGAACGCTCGGCCGCGTTTGTGCCTCGAAGTCGAGTTAATACCCGAACCGGCAGCAGTAGCGGGAATATTTATCGCGCTGTATGCTGTGATGTTTAGAAAATTTAAGCAGTATTAAGGAATTATATCATGAAAAATAAAATATCATATTCTACTCTCGGCGATGAGTTTGTAATCTCAAACTACAATGCCGCAAAACCTTTCGCAAGCTTCTTCCCCGGTATTGCCGGTAAGTGGGGAAAGCCGATGTGGATTTTTTACACTAACAGAGGACAGTCTGTTGCCTGCATGGGAACAAAAGATAAAAATGGCGCCATAACAGAATTCGTTGCTGCTAATAAAGCGTACCGCCAGACTTCTCTGAATGGCTTCCGTACATTTCTAAAAATTTCAGACGAATCATCAGAAAACTTTTACGAACCATTCAAACCGGGGAATTCATCTGAGCAGACAATGTCGATATCTTCTTACTCACTTAAACTGGCCGAAACATGCAAAAAAAATGAACTGAATGTCGGCGTTGAATATTTCACTCTTCCTAACGAAAATATTCCGGCCCTTATTCGGATCCTTACAATAAAAAATCTATCCGAAAAAACTAAACATATTTCCTGCCTGGACGGCTTACCGATGATTAACCCCTATGGTACTGATGATTCAACACTGAAAAATATGAGCCGCCTCGGTGAAGGTTGGTACGGCGGAGTTATTTTCTCTCCAGAATATAAATTGCCTGTCTATAAATTAAATGTTGAACCCGCCGACCGTCCGGAAATAATTAAAGTCAAGGCAGGGAATTTTTACGGAGGATTTTACAACAACTCTACAGGTCAGCAAACATTACCTGATTTTATAATTGATCCTGATATTATCTTCGAACAAATGACCGATTTTACCGTTCCATTAGGTTTTATTGAAAATCCAGAATTGAAAATGCCGGCCGGAGCAACCGCGAAAAATAAAACTCCCTGCGCGATGGCTTCATTGAACTTTGACATTAAATCCGGAGCGACTTTTAAATATTATTCCGTTGTTGGAAATGCTGCAAATCCTGAAGTAATCGATCCGTTTTTCAGTAAATTTGTGGGCAGCAATTATGTTGCAGGCAAACGAATCGAAAACAAACGCATAATTACAAGTATTCAATCTGACATGCTTACGCGAAGTTCCTCACCTGAATTCGATAATTATTGTCAACAAACATATCTTGATAATTTATTGAGGGGTGGATATCCGGTTTCTCTCGGTAAAGACAGCGGGCGTAAAACGCTTTATTTATTTTCGAGAATCCATGGCGATATGGAACGCGAATACAACAATTTCGTTCTTGAACCTGAATACTTCTCACAAGGTAATGGCGCATACCGCGATGTCAACCAGAACAGGCGTAATGATGTATTTTTCAATCCAGCCGTCAAAGCGGATTCTTTGACATACTTTATTAATCTCATTCAACTTGACGGACTGAATCCTGTCGGTATTCTGGGATCAGAACTGAAAGTCATTGATCCGGAATCATTGCTCGAGATATTCGATGATAAAATTAAATCTAAGCTCAGCAAATTTATCTCTGAACCATTCAGTTTGGGTGACTTCTTTAGATTTCTTGAAGAAAAAAATATCCCCTCTCCGATTAACCGGGATGTAATGTTGGACTTGCTGCTTAATTGCTCTGAAAAAATCGATCGCGCAACTCCACGCGAAGGCTACTGGACGGACCACTGGCATTATAACATTGATCTGTTCGAAAGTTTTCTAAGTGTATACCCTGACGAACTTGAAAATTTATTGCTAATACGTAAACAATTCACTTTTTATGATAACTACCTCGTTGTCATGCCGCGAAACCAAAAACATGTCCTGCTGCACAGCGAACCCAGACAACTCGATGCAGTCTATCACGATCCGGAAAAAGAATCGCTCATCCGGGCGCGAGCTGATGATAAAGATATTGTGCGCACAGAATACGGAGTTGGTGAAATTTACAAAACTTCTTTGATTGGAAAACTTATCAGTTTAGTCGCAAATAAATTCGCTTCTCTTGATCCGTTTGGCGTTGGAATAGAACTCGAAACTCAACGCTCCAATTGGTGTGACGCAATGAACGGCCTTCCCGGATTATTCGGTTCATCATCCAACGAATCAATTGAATTAAAACGTCTGATTGATTTTTTGCTTAGTTCGCTTGAAAAAATCGACACGTCGGACAGCGAAGAAATAACAACAGCCGAGGAAATCATAGACTTTTTCCTGGAACTGCATCAGATCACAATTAACCACGCCAATGACGATTTTATTTTTTGGGACAAAGGTCATACTGTCAAAGAAAAATACTGGTCAAAAACCCGTCTCGGTGTTTCAGGTAATGAAAAAAATATCTCCATAGGTCAATTGAAAAATATCCTTAATTCGTTTTGCAGGAAAGTCGAACAGGGAATCCAAAAAGCTATCGACCCGGAAAGCGGAGTCATAAATACTTATTTCGAAAATACACCCGTAAAATTTGAAATATTAAAATCTATAACAAATTGGAATGGAAGAACATCGGTAATTGTTTCTGAGTTCTCTCAAAAACCCCTGCCGCTGTTTCTTGAAGGTCCTGTTCATTATCTCCGAACGATCGGTGATATACAAAAAGCACGGAAAATGATCGACGCTGTCAGACAAAGCGACATCTTTGATGAAAAACTGAAAATGTTTAAAGTTAACGCTAATCTGAAAAATACACGGATCGATGTCGGTAGAATTCAAATATTTACTCGCGGATGGCTGGAAAATGAATCTATCTGGTCGCACATGGAACATAAATATCTTTTGGAACTTCTGCGATGCGGATTCGCTGAAGATTTTTATTCTCACATGAAAAACTGCCTTGTCCCCTTTATGGATCCCGAAGTTTACGGTCGAAGTATTTTTGAAAATGTTTCATTTATGGTTAGCAGCGCCCACCCTGAAGAAAAATACCATGGCCAGGGATTTGTTTCCCGATTGTCCGGTGTTACAGCCGAATTCATTTCTATATGGCGAATAATGACTTCAGGCATATCTCCATTTTTCATGAAAAACGGAAAACTTTGTATGAAGCTTGAACCGAAGTTACAAGGCTCTATGTTCACGGAAAAGCCCTGTACTGTAAACATTCCGGCAAGAGAAGAAAATGACTCAATCGACCTGCCTGCAAATTCATTTCTTTGCACATTTCTGGGGAATATTCTGCTGGTGTACAACAATCCGGAAAGGAAAGATACTTTCGGCAATAACCCGGCAAGAATCTCCGGTATTGCTCTCACTTACAAAGATGGGAAACAAGTTTCAATTGATGGAAATATTATAGAAGAACCATATTCATCTGACATAAGAAATCACAAAATTTCACGTATTGATGTATCGCTTTAAGAATAAAATACAATTTTTTTTATTGTCAAAATAATTAGAGTCAAAATGATAATACAAATACAATTCTATTTTATTTATTAATATTAAAACAATAAATTTCTTTCTTATCATTTTGACCTACATCATTTTGACAAAACAATTTACGACAAAACAATTTTTTAAATACAAAATTTTATATAATTTTTTCAAAAAAGCGATATTTGATTTTTTAATTGTTTTGCTGTTCATTATTTTGCAGAATGATTGACAGCAGAATAATTTTTAATACAA
>JAOZNZ010000383.1:0-1370 GCA_029933535.1 bacterium
TAAGATTTTCAGTGCTGCAATTCCAAGTATACCGGGAATTAGACAGGCAATTAGGAATAATAGTTAATAGTGAGTGGTGAGTAGTGAGTAGTTAATAGTTAACAGTTAATAGTTAATAGTTAATAGTTAATTGTGGGAAGGTGGGAAACCACCCCGCCCTGCGGGCACCCCTCCTCGACAAGGAGGGGAGTGGGGAGTGGGAAAGAATTCCCCCTTTTGTAAAGTGGAACATCCCGAGTATTCTCTCGGGAGTGGGTTAGGGGGATTTTAAAGTGAGAGAACTAACTTTAAACTTTACCCGGCATACACCGGGCGTTTTGCAAACCCATGCCAGTGGCGTGGCAAATTTATAACCTTAAAAGGAGAGAAAAATGATTTCTAAAAAAGTTCAGGACGCGTTTAATGATCAGATAAACGCGGAATTATATTCCGCTTATCTTTACTATTCTATACAAGCTTATTTTGAAGAACTTAATCTGGAAGGTTTCGCAAATTGGATGAAAATTCAGATTCAGGAGGAACTTTCGCATGTAGCCAAATTCACAAATTTTATTAATGAACGCGGTGGACGAGTTATACCGAAAGCGATAGAATGTCCACCAATTGAATGGGAATCGCCAATGGTTGCTTTTGAAGCTACTTTTACCCATGAACAGGCAGTTTCCGTGAGTATAAACAAACTTGTTGACATAGCAATTGCGGAAAATGATCATGCAAGCAAAATCTTTCTCGATTGGTTTGTTTCCGAGCAGGTTGAAGAAGAAGCATCGGTAAATGCGGTAGTTCAAAAATTAAAATTGATGAAAGATTCACCGCATGGATTGTTTATGATAGATCGAGAACTCGCGCAAAGAGTTTTCACTCCACCCGCCGGTCAGGCAACGTAGAAGTAATGGATATGGAGTGCAGGAATAAAGCCGCGACAGCGGCTTTTACTGCGCGGACGCAAAGCGACCGAAATACTTTGGAAATGGAATGGTGGAATGGTGGAATGGTGGATTGATGGATTGATGGAGTGATGGAGAACCACCCCGCCCTTCGGGCACCCCTCCTTGGTAAGGAGGGGAGTTTATTGGATTTATGGATTGGAGGGACGCTGTCCCCAGCGTCCTAAATGGAATGATGGAGTGATGGGAAAAATTAAACACTCAATAATCAACAGTAAAATAAGCAATGTAAAAATAAAGAACTATTTCCTAACTTTGTTGAATGGATTAGCGTGATTTTATAATCATAAATCATGAAAATAAATTAGTCCCGAGACTTGTGCTCTCGGGACTAATTTCTTCAGCCATACTTTCTGAAAGTAGTTTTGTTTATTTTTTAATAGCTTTATAAACTTTCCCGACTTTGTTTTTGTGTTCCAAACG
>JAOZNZ010000383.1:1470-4043 GCA_029933535.1 bacterium
CATCTGCAAGAACGGTAACATAAACACGTCCGCGCCAAGCATCGACGTCAATACCGTGAACTTTAGTGCTTATTTCAAAATTATTTGTCAGAATGATTTTTGCGACAGTAAGCCAGTTAGTTCCATCCCACATAAATTTAGCAACACCTGGATCTGGTTCAGCCATACCTATATCAGATTTGACAAAAGTGCCGAAGGCAAATCCGTCGCCACTAATTGCCACATCAATAAAGCTGAACGGATAACCATAGTTCCATGATATGTCGGGAAAGCTTTCAAGATATCCGCCTTCAGGGGTTGAGTGTTCAATAATAGCCTCTTTGCGGTCTGAAAGCGTGGTGATATAAAAAGGATCGCCATCACAGCTGCAGTCAATACCGGAGGCTAAACCACGGCCTTCAAAATTATTGCCCCACAAGAGCTCGTAAAGCCCGTTTACAGTCCATTTTTTAACAAGGATCAGGCCTGAGAGTGCCGGAGCATTTTCCGGTTGGTGGGGTCTCACGTCTGTGACAAATACATGGCCGAACCTGTCAACAGCAATGCCGTCAATGGAGTTGAATTGATTAGATCGTTCGCCTGCTGTGCCGAATTCCCTAACAAAAGAATAGTCAGTAGCAGGTGAAGCGGATACAGAAATGCACGTAATTAAAAATACACCAATGACAGAAAAGATTGGTTTCATGGTAAGCTCCTAACAAAAGTTATATGCGACTAAAACCTTGCACTGTAAGTATTATACCATGAAATTCATAAAAAGTCAATTTGCGTGATAATTTACCTGATTTTGTGACAGCAACGAAGTAACACTGTACTCACGTTCATCATTAAAAAAAACCGCGGGAATTTTCCCGCGGTTTTTTCTTATTAGTGCATTCATGGCAAATTACAATTGCCATCTTATTATATTATTAATTTACTATTGGATAAGTACCTTTAGCTTTACGATCTTTTCTTGACTTGTACTGCATTTTTATAGTTGTATTTCCTTCATAAGTGCCAATAAGCAATTGTATTGGAACAGTAAGCTCGCCATTATGAATGTCTTCATTTTCTGCGCCGAGTTCACCCCATAAATCGGCACGTTTAACTACAGCATACAGATACCCGGTATTTTTTCCGTTCACTCTTCTTATTCTAACAACCATTTTCACGAGTGGGAAATCTTCATCTTTAACGCTTCCTTCATGATAAATCGCGCTTCTGCCATTTTTAGTTACTTTAGCTTCAAATCCGTCAATAGGATATGCGCCGAAGAAAACAGTAAGAGGAGTATCTTTTTCTAACACAAGTCCACCGGGAGCTTCAAAAAGCATTCGCAGATAAACATTATCCACATCATCATTTTTCTGAATAACATGTTTTCTCCAGTTTATCATAAATTTAGCACGTGATATTTCCTCGATCTTAACGGTCTGGTCATCTTCGGATTTAACACGGATAACCAAAGGCATTACCGCCGACTGATTATTTTTATCGGTAACTTTAATAATGAAGAAAGCATTTGTTTTAGCAATAGGTGTTCCTGCTATAATTCCGTGATTGGCATGAAGAATAAGTCCTTCAGGCAGAAAACCGCTTTCGATGTCCCAGAGATATGGTGGTGTTCCGCCAATAGCTTTAACTGCCACGAAATATTCTTCATTCAGAAGTGCATCAGGAAGTTCAGTGGTTGTGATTCTCGGACTTAATATTTCTTTTTTAGTAACAAGAATATCAAGCGACTTTTCACCAATTCCACCAGTTTTATCAGTTGCTCGAACAACGAAACTGAATAATCCTGTTATTGCCGGTATGCCTGATAAATCACCATTTGCGGAAAGTGCAATTCCATTTGGCAAGTTACCGGAGACAATATTCCAAACGTATGGCAAGTCACCATTAATAGCTTTTAAAACAGCGGAATATTTTTCGCCAATAAATCCGTTTGGAAGTTTTGAGGTTAAAACAACCAGCTTATTCTTTCTGAATATTAATACGCTGTCACTTGTTTTTTCTCCATAACTGTTGGTGCCATAAACAGAGATAACATTTTTGCCTAATTCAAGTGCTATATTTGTTATGTTCCAGAATGAAACTGCAGGATATTCTCCATTTTCTCCGGTCAGGGAATTAGTCCAAGTCATTCCACCAACTACATTAGCATTGTTAGATCCTGAAATTGAGTAAGTAGTTACATAATAACTCACAACCGTATTTTCATTGGTAATATCTGTTAACGGCTTGCCTGTTCCGGGAACTCCACGTGTAATTACTACACTGTCACTGCTTGACTCTCCATATACATTAGTGCCTGTAACAAATATTTCATTGTCACCTACGCTAATTGCTACGGCAGGAGCTGTCCAATCGGATTCTGAATCAAAATCAGCCACAGCTCCATTAGCAGAATTAGAAACTGACATTCCGCCAACCACGTTAATATTGTTCGTTCCTGAAACAGCAAATTCAGTAATATCGTAAGTTACAAATGTGTCTTCGGTTGTAACATCAACAAGCGGTTTGCCTGTACCAATATCTCCACGTGTAATTACTACACTGTCACTGCTTGACTCTCCATATACATTAGTGCC
>JAOZNZ010000384.1 GCA_029933535.1 bacterium
GGATTATTTATTCCCGACGCCCTTTGGGGCCGGGATCTCCGCTATCGCTATGACATTTATCATTTATTATCGAAGAAAATCCACAGCGCTTTAGGGAGTTTATTGGGATAAAAATTAAAAACAAAAAAATATGGGAAAAAATATGGGAAAAAAAATATTATTAACAACAATATTTCTTGCATCATTGTCCGCTTTCGCGGTTAATAACCCGTTTACGTATTACAGTTGGCTCCATGATGGCGATGCCATGAAATATAACGGCGAATATTATTTTTCTTGCAACTCTATGTCCGGCGATTCGCTTGTTTCCAGAGATTTAAAAAACTGGGGCTGGCGAACTCATGTTTTTTCTTACAGCAATACATGGCATACTCCAACCAACCCGGCGAAACCCGATAAAGATATTCACGGACCGCACATGAGATATTATAACGGCATTTTTCACTATTATGCTCATCTGCATGTTGGTACTTCAGAACCAGGCGGAAATATTCTCCACGCCACTGATAATACTTCCCCGCTCGGTCCTTATATCGAAGTTGATCATACAGCTCCTTTTTCCAAATACATTGACAGTGACACTTTTCGCGATGATGATGGTACTTTTTATTTTTATTCTTCAGTTGTTGATGATGGAAAAGAGAAAGTATATTATAGAACCATGTCGGATCTCTGGACTTTAACAAGTGGATATAATCTACTCATTTCACCTTCCGGTTGGACCGGCGCAAATATTGACGAAGCATCTAAAGTTTTTAAACACCGCGGCAGATATTATATGCTTTACAATTCTTATATTACAGGAACATCAGATATGTTAAGTTATGCTGTCGGTTGCGTTGAGGCAAATAGTCCAACTGCTTTCAACAACACAGGAAAATACAGCCAGCCGGTTCTTAAAAGGACTTATATAAATAATGGCAGTAATGAAATCGCAAGAATCGGGCAAGCATGGGTCGTTGACGGACCAAACGGCTTTGAAAAATGGATCGGATATTTCGCCTGTAATTACGATACTTCTTCCGGCGGTCATGACGAAATTTTTTGGGGACAATATATTGACAGGATGTATTTTAACGGACAAACCCTTTACATTGACGGACCGACTCATCGCGATTCTACAGGATATCATCCCGATCCTTCTCATCCCGAGTATCTCGGATTATTTAACAAGGAATCAGGAATTTTACCTGACGCTTGGTCCTTCGTTGGAGGTAGCTGGGCTATTTCTAACAATGAGCTTCGTCAAAATACAGCGACAGGTTTTAATAACGTTATTTTAAATTCAAAAAGTTCAGAATATTTCTTGTTTGAAGCTAATGTTAAATTACTCGACGCGACTTCGCAAAAAGCAGGGGTGACGATTGTTAAAGATGATAATAACTGGCTACGTGTCGGATTAGATAAAACTACGGCAAAATGGTATTATCAAAAATATGAAGCCGGAAGCTTGAGCTCCGCAAGCTATAACCTCGAAGCAGGTTTTGATTTCCAGGCATATCATTCTATTCGACTTACTAAAAATGGTAACACTATTGATGTAAAAATAGACGAAATTCCCGCGCCAACTTTAAGTTCAATCCCACTTGATTTTAACGGCACGGCAATACCGGAATTGTTTACCGATAGCGCTATTGCTGCTTTCGATGGTGTTATTTATACTATCGGCTGGGACGAATGGGATGCCGCAATTAAATATGGCTGGGGCGATACCAAAAGCGGAGTTCCGCAAACCGGTTCCTGGAGCTACAATTCCGACGGCATACACCAGACAAGCACAAATGGATTGTCTTATACTTTTAAAGGCGATTTAATGGGCGAATACGAAATCGATGTTTATGTTTCAATTATTGATTCTAATTCTAACGCTGACAGGAGGCTCGGGATTTTCGCAGTAGCAGTAGATGCTAATAATTATTTAACCGCCGAAATTAATCCTGCGAATAATCAATTGATTGTTTCGGGAATTCATGGCGGAACAGCCATTCCGGAACAATCCGCCACAATTTCTTATAATCCTACTCCGGGAAGCTGGAATGTTCGTGCGGCAAAACTCAATGATAAAGTTATTATTTTCGTTAATGGAAAAGAGTTGATGACAATAAATAAATCTTTCGGCGCAGCGCAGGTCGGGCTTGTCTCTATAAATCAAAACGCGAGATTTAACGATATTTTTGTTTATGAAACCAAAGATAAAACTTTGCCTTCGCCGTGGCAGGAGATAGATTTAGGAAATGTAAATTATCAGGGCAAAACAGATTTTACTGAAAATTTTATCACCGTTAATGCCAGCGGAAGCGATTTCTGGGGAACTGCTGATGAAGGACATTTTGTTTATCAGGAAATTAATGCCAATAAAGAAATTATCGCGAAAATTCAAACCTTGAATCCGTCAAGAACGTCGGCAAAAGCCTGCATAATGATCCGCGAAAACCTTTCTTCTAACTCAATTATGGTTTATCAGGGGATTACACGCATTAAAAGTGACATGAGTGATAATATAAATCAGGCCTTGTTCGTAAATCGATCGACAGTCGGCGCATCAGTTGCATCTCTGATATTTAGTGAAACGAACATGCTTCCTTCGTATGTAAAACTTTCAAGATTTGGAAACATTTTTTCGGGGTACTGGTCACGTGATGGCGTTACGTGGAAACTTATCGGCAGCAGAGAAGTAAATATGAGCCAGAATTGTTATATTGGTCTCGCTGTTACCTCGCAGGATAATTCAAGATATAATGATGCCGTTTTTTCCGATGTAATAATTCAGGATTCGACAAACACTGCTCCTACTAATATTGTTATTGATGCTGCCGCTTACTGGCGGCTTGAAGAAGGAGTTAACGGTATTGCCCATAATACTGATAATGACGGCTGGTATCTTGATAGTTCAGAAAATAACAGTCCTATGTCAACCTTGAATTCTTCTTCACGGCCGGTTGCCACTGATCTTGTGCCATTCACAATAGTTCCTCAAACCTGGCAATCTAATAATCTTGCCCTTGAACTTAACGGTGTGGATGATTATATTTCTACTACAGGAAATCAGTGGATTGATACTCATAATTTTAATGTCAACGGATGGACAATTGAAGCCACTGTTATGTTTTTTACTCTCGGTAGCGGTACAATAAGACCAAGCATAATTTGCAAAGAAGGAAATCTTGGCGATTCCGGTTATCCGTATTTTAATCTTCAGTTGAATCCGGCTGACGCGCATTTATGGGTTGTAACAGCAAGAGACAATGGCGATAATCGTATTATCAAAGGAACGACTACAACTATTGAAACAGGAAAATGGTATTCTATAGCTGTAACTTATGATCTCAATAACGATGGGTCTGACAGAGAAGCAGAATTATATATTAAAGAAGAAAACGATGAAATGTACGAACGCGAAGCGGGTACCAGCGGACCGTGGTCCGGTATTGTACTTAACGGGGATACTCCCTGGACTATTGGAAGCGGCTTTCGGAATGATGTTCGTAGAGGATACCTTGACGGTATTGTTGACGAACTGCGTATTACTGATACAATACTTTTGCCAACGTCTTTTCTTGCTGTCGGCATCCCGGAACCGTTTCTATTTACTATTTATCAATTATTATTTATAATATTCTGGAGAAAATTAATCCCGAGGCACTAACGCGCTCGGAATGAATTTATAGACTATAAAAACAATCAATTATGAAAAACTTTTTACTTTTATTTTTATTATTAACTAATCTCGCCTTTGCTCTTCCGCAAAAGGGTATCGCGGTTATCGTTGACGATGTGAATCTTAAGAAAACTTTAGAGTTGATTGATAAAACCGGTCTGACGTTGTATCTGCAATTCTCTAATGAAAAAAATGCCGATGCCGCACGTGAATCTGTTTTTAAGAAAAAAATTCTCGGTAAACGCGTGTTTATTAATTGTGATAAAAATCCAATGATTAGTTTGGCGGATAATCTCGCGGATGTTGTTTTCGTAAATGAAAATGACGGGAAATATCCTGACGCTCTCAGAGTTGTTCGACCGGGCGGAACCGTTATTTACAAAAA
>JAOZNZ010000385.1 GCA_029933535.1 bacterium
CATTCGCAGATTCCCCTCCTTACCAAGGAGGGGAGTTTTTTGTTGACCCCTTTTCGAGCGACCTCTAATTAGAAGTATAAATGTCCAAAACGTCAAACGTCAAACGTCAAACATTCACCACCATCTATTTTATCTCTCAACCGGGGCAATCCCGGTTGGAGAAATATTTATTTTCGTTTTCTGATATAGTAAATAGTAAATGATAAATAATAAATGACAAATAGAAACGGTTCAGGAATAACGTTGACTTCAAGGTTGTTTCCATTAATTGTCGGGTTGGCATCACCCTCCACACCTACGCTATAGCTCATTGTAATGCTGGAAGCATCGCCAATAATTCCATCTGTAGTTTGAACAATCGTATATGTACCTTCAGGAAGACCTGCGTCTATAGCGTTAATAGTCATTCCACCCGAAATAGTAAAAGTACCATAGATATTAATCAGGTCTGCTGAACCAGGATCGCCAACTTCCCAGTCGATTGTGCTTCCGGCTTCCATTGTAAGGTTACTGATGACATTCAAAGTGCCGATGCTGTTTCCGGGAGCGACGGTTGCGCTTGAAGGAATAGTTAATTTATCAACTGTGCCTGTGCCGCTGATAGTAGCGCCTGAAAGAAAAGTTACATTACTCATACCGAGCATCGTGCCGTTAACAGCGAGCGTGCCGCCAACTTCGAGTTTGCAGGTATTTATTTTTGCTATACCGCCTGATTGATTTACATTACCGGCAACAGAGAGTTTAGAACCCGGATCGCCCAACAGTTCAATAGAGTCCTGATTTTCGCCACAGATTAGGTTCAAAGAGGAAACACTCTGTGTGTGTGCATACATATTAATAAACATGGCAACATCTTGTGACCAGTGGTGAACATAAAATTCGAGTGTCTGATCGCTTGGAAAACAGTCATTAGTGCCAATTTCATAAAACGTTTTGCAAGCAAATGTTCTGAGAGACGTTGGACCGTTATGAGTGTTTTGCGCATTTAAATAAAAATTCTTAATATGAGCGGCATCTGCTCCCTGACCGATCATTTGAAGAGAAGCGCCGTTTGTTCCCTCAAACGGACCGTTGAAAGTCATCGAACCGTCTGCGCCGTGCTGGAAAATGCGTGTGTTTCCTGAAAGAGTGTTAGTGCCGTTATAAGTACCGTTGGCAACAGTATTCCAAATTTCAATAGCGCCGCCATAATGGCCGTTTCCTTCGAGTGTAAGATTGTTATTGATAGTGAAATATTGATCGAATTCACAATAAACAGAACCGCTATTTTCAACAATTATGTCATTACCACGAATATCAACACCGGGTGTATTTGCGACTCTTAAATATCCGTTTGATTTAATAATTATGGAAGACGAAACGATCTTAGATGGAATATTATATGTTTCAAGTATTCCGCCATCGTTTACAGTTATGGATTTAACATTATTTGTTCCATGGGCAGCGGTTAGGATTGCATTGGAATTAACAATTATATCAAGATTTGGAGCGGCATTGAGCCAATCAAGCCAGACAGTTCCGCCATTGTGATTTAGTGTCCCGCTAATTGTGTGATCACCTTGAAGATAAAGTTTTCCGTTTCCTTCTTTAGTGAAACCGTCTGTTCCGGCAAGAGTACCGCCATAAGCTGCACTGGCAGCGCCAAAATACAGTCCAAAGAAGTTTGGCGCTGCCTCCACGTTTACTACAGGTGAACCTGCAAGAGTGAGTGTCATACCGGGACCTGCAAGAATAATAGATGAAGCAGGAGCGGCAGCATTATCTAAAGTACAATATATTTTTTCAAGTGTCGGGTCAATATTCAAAAGTATCCCCTTGGGATTACCATCATGTGGTTCAATAATTCCGTTGGTAATATAAGCAGTTGCACCGGCGCCGTCTGCAACAATTCCATCTGCCCAGTTGTCTGTATCGCCCCAATCGCGAGTACCGGTAGTGAAAATGGATGTATCTATCCAGGAGCCATCGGCAGCGAAAAGAGCTGAAGTAGCGCAAAGAGATACAGTAAGAATCATAGTAATCAAAAAATTAATTTTCTTTCTCATAATTGTTTCCTGTAAAAGTAAGTTTATTATAAAAAAGCCGCCCCGAATTCGGGACGGTTTTTTTAGTCAAAATTAGTAGTTAATAATTTGTAGTTTACTAACAACTACTAACTATCAACGATCAACTATTATCCCTATTTTCTGCGAAGAAATGCTAAACCAAGAATTGCGAGCAATCCGAGAGTAGCAGGTTCAGGAACAATTAGTGCCACTACATCGTTGCCGATAATAGTCGGGTTTGCAGGCCCGGATACTCCGGCACCATAGCTCATAGTAATGTCAGAAGCATCGCCAACTATTCCTGTAGTTGTAAACAATGTGTAAGAAGAACCGTCAGGGGAACCGGCGTCAATAACATTGACTGTGATTCCACCTGAAATGTCAAGTGTTCCGGCTACATTAATTAAATCTGCAGAAACAGGATCACCTACTTCCCAGTCATACTCACTGCCTGCGTCCATAGTTAGAGTGCCTGTGTTTAATGTTCCGATGCTGCTGCCCGGAGCAACAGCCACACCTGAAGGAATAGTTAATGCGTCAACCGATCCCACACCGCTGATTGAAGCGCCTGGAAGAAGAGTTACATTGTTCATTCCGATCAATGTGCCGTCAACAGTAAGCACGCCACCGATTTCAAGTTCGCAGGTAGTTACTTCTGCTGTTCCGCCGGATTGATTTACGTTTCCGGAAATAGAAAGTTTAGAACCTGCGTTACCGAGCAATTGGATATAATCTCCGCCTGCGCCACAGCCAATATTCAAACTTGAAGCTGTCTGAGTATAGTCGTTCAAGTCAACAAAAATCCTCATATAATTAACTCCCCAGTTGTGAATATAAAATTCAAGTGGCTGGGATGTGTTGAAGCAATCATTGACATTAATCTCATAAGTAGTATCGCTGGCGAAAGTTCTGAGAGAAGTCATGCCGTTATGAACATTTTGAGCGTTCAAATTGAAAAAATGAGTATGACCGGGAGCACCGCCCTGACCGATAAATTCAAGAGCTCCTACTCCTGTAAACGGTCCGTTAAAAGTCATGGTATCGGTTGCGCCGTGACTGAAAATACGAGTATTGCCTGTCATAGTCATAGTACCATTATAAGTACCGTTAGCGACAGTATTGAAGATTTCAATTGCGCCGCCCTGGTGACCATTTCCTTCAAGTGTAATATCGTTGTTTACAGTAAAGGTCTGACCGACACCACAATAAACAGATCCACCGCTTTCAACGGTTACGGCACTGCCGCTTATTTCAACATTAGCTTCATTCGCGATATTTAAATATCCATTAGGTTTAATAGTTATCGAAGGTGAAAGGATAGTAGATGGAATATTATATGTTTCAAGTTTTCCACCGTCGTTTACAGTAATGGAATTGACATTATTCGTTGCAACTGCAGCTACGAGAATTGCTCCATCTTTAACAACTATATCAAGATTTTGAGCGGCATTAGGCCAATCAAGCCAGACAGTCCCGGCATCTTGATTAAGTGTTCCGCTAATTGTGTGATCGCCTTGAAGATAAAGTTTCCCATCGCCTGTTTTAGTGAAACCGTCAGTTCCGGCAAGAACACCGCCATAAGCAGCACTGGCAGCGCCAATATAGCCACCATAGAAATTTGGCATGGATGCTACATCTACTATAGGTGAACCTGCAAGAGTGAGAGTTCCTAAGGCAAGAATAACAGATGCCGAATTAGGTCCAGGATTATCTAAAGAGAAATACAACTTTTCGAGAGTCGGGTCGCCGATCAAGAGTATTCCCTTAGGGTTGCCGGTAGGCGGCTGGGGAGTAATTCCGTTAGTAATATAAGCAGTTGCACCTGCACCATCTGCCACAATTCCACCTGCCCAGTTGGCTGTATCAGACCAATCCATGGTACCGAGGGTAAAATCTTTAGTGCCTATAAAATCTCCATCAGCAGCGAATAGAGCTGAAGTAGCGCAGAGAGACACAGTTAGTATCATAGTCATCATAAAATTAATTGTTTTTTTCAG
>JAOZNZ010001037.1 GCA_029933535.1 bacterium
TGACACCTGACACCTGACACCTGACACCTGACACCTGACACCGAATAACTCCCATAACTCCCATAACTCCCATCAATCTTTTTCCTCAAGAAAAGATTCGTATTGCTCTGCTGTCATCAATTCATTCACTTCAGAATCATTAACATCATCGATCTTACAAATCCATCCTTCACCATAAGGGTCGGAATTAATTTTTTCAGGTGCATCGTCCAATTCAGTATTAATTTCTTTTACAATTCCACCAACAGGCGCGAAAATGTCACTTGCCGCTTTAATTGATTCTACAACAGCCAACTCGCCTCCCTGGACAACTATCGCATCCATTTCCGGCAGTTCAACAAAAGTTATATCGCCGAGTTGTTCTGCTGCGTGCGCGGTAATTCCGACGGTAGCGGTATCGACATCCATTGAAACCCATTCGTGTTCTTTTGAGTAGTAAAGATTTTCGGGAATATTCATAATTATATAGTGTTAATAGGGTTATATTAAAATTCGGTGAATTAATAATAACTCTCAAACAAAAAGGCACCGAATTTTCAAATAAGATATTAAATAAATTTTACCAATAAAGCTAAAAAAAATCAAACTAATATAGTTTATAGTAAACACTCGATTTGATTAGTTTATTGTTCCAAACACGCAAAATCATCATTTTTGATATAATTAGAGGACACTCGAAAAGGGGAAATGTCCCGCCGACCTTGTGTCGGTGAACATAAAAATTGTTAGGTACCAAATGTGAATATTGAATAATCAGGCGTATGCATCGTTTTTTCCGCGACAAAAATCCCTCTGCTCTGTCGCGGGTAAAAAATCAGCAAAACATTGCTCTATAATCCAATTTTTAAAACCACCGGTACAAGACCGGTGGGATAATAAACTTAAATGAAACAACTAAACAATTCAAATAAACCCAGCTTTATATCTGTTATCGTTCCAGGTTTTTTATTGGCCGCTACAGGTGTCGGCGCAGGTGATCTCGCTATTGCCAGCATCGCGGGGAGTCACTTGGGCTTGACGATTTTATGG
>JAOZNZ010000020.1 GCA_029933535.1 bacterium
CGTTAGCAACGAGCATTCTGTCACCGAAAAGCTGTGTCATTAATTTTACATAAGGTGTTTCTCCACATCCTGCACAAGCACCTGAATATTCAAACAAAGCTCTTGAAAACTGGCTTCCTTTAACTGTCGCTCGGTTCATAATAGAAGCTGGTGGATCGGGAATATTCAGGAAGAACTCATAATTTTCAGCTTCGTTTTCTCTGAGTGGGGCCTGTAATTCCATATTAATAGCTTTTTTACCCTCAACCTCTTTGTTTTTTGCAGGACAGGTTTCAACACAAACTCCACATCCTGTACAATCTTCCGGAGCGATTTGAACTGTGAATTTTTTACCTTTCAAAGTTGGTCCGCCTTTAGCGTCAGCGGATTTAAAAGTTTCGGGAGCACCGTTTAGGCAATCAGGATCGTAAGCTTTAATCCTGATAGCCGCGTGCGGGCAAACGAACGAACAAAGTCCGCATTGGATACACACATTATTATCCCAGGCGGGGATTTCGACAGCTATGTTTCTTTTTTCGTATTTAGTTGTTCCGGTAGGGAATGAACCATCTTCAGGCATTACTGAAACAGGGATATCATCGCCTTTACTTTCGATAATTTTACCTGTAAGCTGCTGAATGAATTCAGGAGAATTTTCAGGAACAGGTTTGTGCATGTGAATTGAACTGGTAACAGTTTCAGGAACTATGACTTCTTCTATTCCGCAAAGTGCTTTGTCAACAGCTTCGCAGTTCATAGAAACGATTTTCTCTCCTTTAGAGCCATAAGTTTTCTTGATCGCTTCTTTTATTTTTTCTAACGCGAGATTTTCATCCATGATTTTCGCGATGGTGAAAAAAGCAGTCTGCATAATAACATTAATTCTGCTGCCAAGTCCGATTTCTCCAGCGATTTTCAAACCATCGATAGTGTAAACTTTAAGATTTTTATCGATGATTTGTTTTTGTACTTCAGCAGGAAGTTTGTCCCAGATTTCATCAGCGCTGTAAGTACTGTTAAGGAGGAAAGTTCCGCCTTTTTTTAAGTTTTTCAACATGTCATATTTTTCGAGGAACGAAGAATTATGACAAGCGAGGAAATCAGCTTTAGTAATGAGATAGGAACTTCTGATGATTTTTCTGCCGAAACGAAGATGTGAAACAGTTACCGCACCGGCTTTTTTAGAATCATAAACAAAATATCCCTGAGCGTAATCATCGGTGTTGTCCCCGATAATTTTAATTGAGTTCTTATTTGCACCGACAGTTCCGTCAGAACCAAGACCGTAAAACATTGCTGAATGAGTGGCTTCATCTTCCGCGTGGAATGAGTGGTCAACATCAATGCTTGTGTTCGTAATATCATCATTAATTCCAACAGTAAAATGATTTTTCGGACTCTCTGACTTCAGATTGTCAAGAACAGCTTTACACATCGGTGCAGAAAATTCTTTCGAACCGAGAGCATATCTTCCGCCTACGATTGTTGGCCATACATTGAATTTAGATTTATCAACTTCCATTGTTTCACCAATAGCTGTACGGACGTCTTCATAAAGTGGTTCACCGAGTGAGCCTGGTTCTTTAGTTCTGTCAAGTGTAACGATAGATTTAACAGTTTTCGGGAAAGCATCGATCATATCTTTAATTGAGAAAGGTCTGAAAAGTCTGACTTTAACCATTCCAACTTTTTCGCCTTTAGAAACCAGATAATCAATAGTTTCGTGCATCGCATCGGCACCAGAACCCATCATAACAACAACGCGCTCGGCTTCCGGGTGACCAATATAATCGAATAGTTTGTATTCTCTTCCAGTAATTTTAGCGAAATTATCCATTGCTTTCTGAACGATAGCAGGAGTAACTTCATAAAATTTATTAACAGTTTCACGGCCCTGGAAGTAAACGTCCGGATTTTGTGAAGAACCGCGCAGCATTGGTCTGTCAGGAGACAATCCACGTTTCCGATGTGCAATAACCAGATCATCGTTGATCATAGCTTTCATATCTTCATAATCCAGAACTTCAATTTTTTTGATTTCGTGTGAAGTACGGAAACCGTCAAAGAAATGGATGAAAGGAATTCTTGATTCCAATGTGGCTGCCTGGGAAATAAGCGCGAAATCCATAACTTCCTGAACACTTCCGGAGCACAACAGTGCAAAACCTGTTGAACGAACAGCCATAACGTCTGAATGATCACCGAAAATTGAAAGAGCCTGACAAGCGACTGAACGAGCTGAAACATGAAAAACTGTGCTTGTAAGTTCACCGGCAATTTTAAACATATTAGGAATCATAAGGAGAAGTCCCTGTGATGCTGTAAATGTCGTCGTGAGAGCTCCGGAAGTAAGAGCACCATGAACCGCACCTGATGCACCGCCTTCAGATTGCATTTCTACAACAGAAGGGATTGTTCCCCAAATATTAGGGATATTAACCGCGCTTTTAGCATCGGATATTTCACCCATTGGGGATGAAGGTGTAATAGGATAAATCGCTATTACTTCGTTAGTAGCATGGGCAACATGAGCTGCCGCGGCATTACCGTCCATACAAACTTTTTTTCTGGCCATAATAAAATCCTTGTTTAAGTTGTTAACGCTGCGTAAATCAGCGCGCATTTTTGTTAAAATAAAGGTATAATACCAAACAGGGATATTATACTAAATACATGTTTTTAATTCAACCGGTTAAGACACAGGCGATGGCGGGAATCAAATAACCTTTTGGCAGTTAATGATACGGCAAAGATAGAACCAAAACCCGTTCCCGCAGCAATAAGAAACATAATCATTATTTGATACTTCACAGCCTCAAAAGGGGAAGTTCCGGCTAAAATCTGACCGGTCATCATTCCCGGTAAACTTACCAGTCCGGCAATTGCCATTGCATTAATTATAGGTATCATTCCGGCACGGATGCTGTCGCGACGAATATCGGCAATGGCTTCCGACCACGATTGTCCCATCATTAGTCGCGCTTCAATAGTTTTTCTCTGGTCGCGGGCTGTTTGTGTTAATCGGTCCATTCCTATGGCAACGCCGTTCATTGTATTACCAAGCATCATTCCGAGAAGTGGAATCGCGTATCGTGGAGTGTACCACGGATCTTGATTAATTATAACTATAAGTGCAAGAGAAGTTATTACAAAAGAAGAAATGAACATTGAAAGCGAGCCGATACCAATTCCCCAGCTGCCTTTCAAAGGATTTTTTTGTCTCGCAATTACTTCCCGTGTTGCCGCGCAAAGCATTACAAATGCCATAAGTCCAACCCACAACGGTTTGACATGGCTGAAAAGTGAGTTGAGAACTAATCCTACAAGTAGTAACTGAACTGTCGTTCGCAAAGCAGAAATTAATATCCTCTTTCCTATACCAAGTCGAGATAATCGACTTATAATCGCAAGCGATATTACAAAAATCGCTGCGAGCGAAAGATCGAGTGGTGTCAGGGAATATGTTTGCATTTTAAGGTTTCAGGTGTCAGGTTTCAGGTGTCAGGTAATTCAAATCAAAGATTTGAATTTAGTATTCACTTCATCCTTGGGTGTTCAGTGTTCGCGAAGCGCCCGGAGAATTTCGGGCGATGTTCGACCCTAGCATACGCGGTGCGCTAACGCGTGTTCAGTGTTCAATGTTCAATGTTCGGTGTTCGATGTTCGGTGTTCAATGTTCGGTGTTCAATGTTCGGTGTTCAATGTTCGGTGTTCAGTGTTCAATGTTCGGTGTTCGATGTTCAATGTTCAGGTGTCAGGTTTCTCACCTTCTCACCATTAACTAATAACTATTAATTATTAACTAATAACTGCTCGCGCTGGGAACTCAGCATACGCGGGTCAAGAGCGCGGCTTACACAGTGCTGTTGTTATAAATCGATTGTAAAATACCTACGGACATTAATGCAGTTAACATAGACGATCCCCCGTATGATATCAACGGAAGCGGAACGCCAATGATAGGCATCAGGCTTACAGCCATACCAATATTCATCAACACGTGAGTTGCAAACATAATAGCAATTCCCGCCGCAACGACTTGTCCAAAGACATTTTTAGAACTTTTTGAAATATACAACGCGGTAAGAATGAGTATAAAAAAAAGTAAAAGAACAGTTATACCGCCAACAAATCCCCACTCTTCTCCAATAACAGAAAAAATAAAATCCGTATGTCGTTCAGGAAGAAAGTTAAGTTTGCTCTGAAGACTTTTAAGGAATCCTCTGCCCGTAAATAAACCACTTCCAATCGCAATTTTTGATTGAACAGCCTGATATCCAAAATGGAATGGGTCATCTTCCGGGAACCAGGTTAGTTTAATGCGTTCAATTCTCCAATGCCCGAGAAATGGAATCATAAGAGGAATTGTTGCCAGCCCGCCAAGGAAAGTAGTGGCAATAATGGGAAGATTAGTTCCGCTTACAAAAAACATTGCCAGCACAACCGGAATAAAAATCAATGCGGTGCCGAGATCAGGCTGCAAAAAAATTAAAGCTAAAGGAATGATCAACAGTACAAACGACATAAGGTAATATTTAATATCGTATCTGTGTTCTTCGAAGTCAGCAAGAAAACGTCCGAAAATAAGTATTACGGCAATTTTTGCGAATTCAGAAGGCTGAATACCTAATCCGCCGAAACCAAGCCAACTTTTTGCGCCGTTCCTTTCTTTTCCTATTATCAGAACCAGCAAAAGACTTGCTACAGATAACGAGAAGATAATAGCCGCATAGTTTTTGTATTCCTGTAATCTGATAAATGCGAGAGTAAAAGCGAGAGATAAACCGATAAACACCCACAGCAATTGTCGCGGCATATAATTTATGCTGTGCCCTATAGACGCACTGTAAACAAACATTAGACATATAACAAGTAGTGCGAAGGTGGTAAGCCACAATGGAAAACAAATTTTGTAATGCGGCCTGTTGAGTTTCATTTCACTAACTTTTCAATATATTTAGCAATAACATCAACTTCAATATTAATTTTATCACCAATAGAAATCGAACGTAAATTTGTTATATCACGTGTGTGGGGAATAATGTGAGATTCAATTTCACCTGATTTGCCCGTTACAGTCAGACTAATTCCGTTGAGAGTGATAAATCCCTTGTTTACAATATATTTATTGAGTTCCGTAGGGCAGGATACTCGTAAAACCCAGTCGTTATTAATGCACCGCCATGACCTGACTATCCCGGTTCCGTCAATATGACCTTGAACGTAATGACCACCTAAACGAGTTTGAGGAGTTGCCGCGCGCTCGAGATTTACCTCTTTTCCCGGGCGGTAAGAGCTAATGCGGGTAAGATTAATAGTTTCCTGCTGAACATCAACTTCAAAGGAGTTTGAGTCAAATTTTACAACAGTAACGCAAACGCCGTCTATGCAAATACTGTCGCCGATTCTAACATCTTCAAGAATCGTTTTTGCATTGATAGACAGTCTTGCAGCGGGATAGGATGTAGTTAAGGATTTAACAGTGCCGATTTCTTCTATAATACCGGTAAACATAATATCATTTTTTTCGATGAAATAAAAAGCGAAGAATAATATTGTATATCTCAGGTCTCCGACTGATTTGAATTTTCATTATTTAGTTTTACAATTGGCAGATGAAGGAAATAACAAAGAATCTTAGTAATAGTATCTTTCATTTCAGGTCTTGGAACAACCATGTCAATTAATCCATGCTCAAGCAGAAATTCAGCAGTTTGAAAACCTTCCGGAAGATCTTGCCTGATAGTTTGTTTAATTACTCTCGGTCCCGCAAAACAAATAAGCGATTTCGGTTCAGCAATTATAACATCACCAAGTGAAGCAAAACTGGCGGTAGTTCCTCCGGTAGTTGGATTAGTGAGAAGAGAAATAAAAGGAAGTCGCGCCTGCTTTAATTTGTACAAAGCCGCACTCGTTTTTGCCATTTGCATTAATCCGATAATAGCTTCCTGCATACGTACTCCACCGGAAGCGCTGGAAATAATAACCGGCATTTTTTCATCTATAGCGGTTTCGATCAGACGTGTTATTTTTTCACCAACTACTGAACCCATAGTCCCGCCGATATATGAAAAATCCATTACGCCGATGGCTATGGGGATATCGTTCATTTTAGCTTTGCCTGTGACAACAGCTTCTACTTCACCTGATTTTTTGCTGTGCTTTGCCTGCCTTTCAGGATAAGTAACCGAATCGACAAATTTCAGGGGATCGCCCGGTGTCATTTTTTTATCTTGTTCAACGAAAGAGTTTTCATCACAAAGCAGAGCAATACGTTCTCTGGCGCTAAAGATGTAATGATAACCGCATTTGGGGCAAAGTTTATTTGCCTCATTCAGGGTTTTAGAGTATAAAATTTCGCCGCAGTTCTGACATTTTATCCATAAACCATCAGGAATTGCGGGTCTTTTTTTACGTAGTCTTGATAAAAGTGACATAAATTTGTTCCGTTATAATTTGAAATATTTTTACATAGCGGAAAAAACACTAAGTGCCGAAGGCCGGAATCGAACCGGCACGGGCAATTAAGCCCATTGGATTTTAAGTCCAAGGCGTCTACCAATTCCGCCACTTCGGCATTAGTGTTCTGCGATATAATCGCAAAGAATTGACGAGATTTACATTTTTTAAATTTCGGCAAATTCTATCAGTAGATCTGTTAAATAATACAAAACTTTGTATTATTTTGCAAGCATATATTTATTTTTTAATCGGACAGTAGTGATATAGAAAGGGAAATTTGATTTTAGGTGGCGAGTCGGTGTCGAGTCTTCGTCTCTTTGCCCTGTATTCTCACACTTTTGACACATCTCAGGCAAAATAAAAAGACTCCCGAAATGCTTCGGAAGCCCAGTGTTTATCGAGAAAAAAGTGGAGGCGGCGACCGGATTTGAACCGGTGAATAATGGTTTTGCAAACCATCGCCTTAGGCCAACTTGGCTACACCGCCTTACGGGCCGGCTATTATATCAAAGGTTTTAATTTGAGTCAACATGCAAAAGATTTTAATTAGCTTGCAATACCAGTGATTAGTATTCAACATATTTCGAATTTGCAAATAGCCAAATCATCATTTAGGATTTAGTTCTTTGTGCTCTTTGTATTTATACTTGCATTTTTTGTTAGTCCTAAATGCGTTAGTGCCGAGATACTCACCGATAAGAACATTGGCATTTACATTTGCAGATTTGTATATATTATTGGCATAACCTCTAACATAAATCGAACTTTTAGAATTCAAAAGAACTTTCATTGTCCATGGTTTACCAATAGTATATTTTTTGCCGTTCGCGCTTTGAATCCAATGAGTACCGTTGTCAGCATATACTGCCTCCTCGTTCAGATAAACTCTTACAAGTTCATTAGTGGGCAGCTCAGATGGCAGATTGTTTTGAGTCATCTTAAAAAGATATTTTCCAGAGTTCTTATTCTGTTTAAACTTTAGCGCGCGGGTATTCATATCTTCGTAATTACTTTGTTGTTGATAACGTGCTTCAAAAGACCCGGTGTCTGCAGTAAGTAGTTTTTCATCAACATATTCAACATCTTTAAAACGCCATTTCTCAACTTCAAGCCAACATCTAGCTGAACCGGTATGAGCACGAATGATAATAGTAAAAACTCCAATATCGAGCAATTCGCGTGCTAATATTTGTTCAATATTTGTTGAACCGTAAGAAACAGAAGACCAGATAGGGTCATCGAGATCATATTTCCCGATACCCCAGTCCGGATTAGACTGGCCGTAATAACAATCGAGCGGTGCGTAAGTATTCGGAGATTCGGCATTTTGTGGATTTCGCAGAATGAGGTCCATGTCATCTTCTATAGGATCACCTACCCAATATAATTTAATTATATATCCAAAGTTGTCTTCATCATCTGCAAAAGATATTTCGGCAGAAAAAAGCGCTATAAAAATAATGGCCATTGAGAGCATAAAAGTTTTCATAATATTAGTCTTCGTTGAATTTAGAGTTTATAAGTTGTTCAATTTCATTAAGTAATTCTTCACCGTCAGCTCCTGTGGTTCTAAAACGAAGCTTGGTTCCCTGGCCGGCAGCGAGCATCATCACACCCATAATAGATTTAGCATTTACCTCATCTTGTTCATCATGAGAAACGAACAAATCCGCTTCATACTGATTAGCGGTTTGAACCAGCATAGAGGAAGGGCGGGCATGTATGCCCAATTTATTTATAACTATTATTTCGCGAATTATTTCTTGATTATTCACAGTCAAATTTTGTATTCCTTATTTTTTTTTCATTGAAGCGATTAAATGTTCATTAAAATCTCTTGCGGCATTAAATCCCAGCTTCTTCAATTTTTCATTCTGCGCGGCTGTTTCAATTAGCAAAGCAACATCGCGTCCTGACTTAACCGGAATAAGAACATTAGGAAATTCCATGCCCAGGAGATCAATATTTTTATTATCGATTCCGAGACGTTCATAATTACGATCATCCTGCCATTCTTCAAGAGTAACGACGAAATCAATGTGTTTCCACATTCTTATGGATTTAACTCCATATAATGATTGGATGTTAATAATGCCGATACCCCTTATTTCCATATGGTGGCCGATCATTGGATTTGCGTATCCGGTAACAAACATTCCTTCAGTAAGTTTAAGTGTAACAACATCATCTCCAATCAATATGTGCCCGCGTTCAACGAGACTTAGAGCACATTCACTTTTTCCTACGCTTGCTTTTCCCGTAATAAGAACGCCCATTCCATATACTTCCATAAGAACGCCATGAACTTTAGTAGAAGGAGAAAATTGTTCTTCCAGCCATACTGAAGTTTTATTTACAACTTTCATTGTAATGCCCGGCGCTCTGATAATGGGCACATTATATTTATTACTTAAAGTAACGGTTTCAGGTAAAGGAATGAAATTTCTGGCAATAATGAATGCCGGAATTCGCATTTGCATTAACCGGCTGAGTCGCTTGTAATGCTCCACTGACGAAATGTTTTTCAGATAGTCCATTTCAACCAGTCCAAGAACCTGGAGCCTGTGTTTTGCAAAATGTTCGTAATAACCGGCAAGAGCCAAACCAGGGCGGTTGACTTCTGCGGCAGTAATTGATCTTTGAAGACCATTAAAGCCTGAGATGACTTTAAATTTCATTTCATCTCCCAAGCCATCTAAAAGTTCCTGAACAGTAACTGATATTTTTCCGCTTTTCATATTGAAAAATTATTCTTCGGGTGTCTGGTGAGTTTTTTTATGATGGTTGGAAATCTTGTCTTTCAATTTTCGTGTTTGAGAGGCAATTTTATCTTCGAGCTCATCAATAACTACCCGCAAGTTTTTGTTTCTTGCCGTTGCGGTAATTGTGTTATGTGTTTTGAAATTAATAATTGCGGTACCTTCATACTCATAAGCATCGAGAGCAATATTTACTTTTGCGCTTGTAACAGGCCCGGGAAAAACTTTCAATGCTGCCGAAAGTTTTTGTATTAATATAGATTTAGTATCGTCTTCAAGTTCAAAATGTATTCCGGTTACAGAAATTTCCATTTCAATCTCCTGTTTGTTTAATTATTATTTATTATATTTTACCACAAAATCAAAAAAAAGTCACGTTAAAAATTATTATGAATTCGGAAAATATGGATATGAACCAAGAATTTTAACGAAATAACAGCGCTTCTTAAGCTGTTTAACTGCGTTGTATACATCTTCATTATCAATATGACCAATTAAATCTACAAAAAAGAAATATTCCCACGCTTGTACTTTGTTTGGTCGGCTTTCTATCTTCGAAAGATTGATTTTCGCCTCCGAAAACGGTTTTAATGCATCATATAACGCACCGGCATAATCTTTAATAGCAAAAAGTAAAGACGTCTTGCTGTTCGATGCTTCGGATGATGCTTTATTGCTTATAACAAGAAAACGTGTTGTGTTTTGAGCATAATCTTCTATTGAATGCGCAAGAAATTTCAGACCGTACTTTTCTGATGCTAATTTACTTGCTACTGCCGCAGAATCTTCTCTCTCAGATACTATCTCTGCCGCATGGGCAGTGCTGTAAGTGTCAATATGCTTAACGTCCGGAAGATTTTTCCTAAACCATTCTTTACATTGAGCAAATGCAATTGGAATTGTATAAACTGTTGTGATTTTATCAAGTTCAGAATTACTCAATAAATTTAAATGAATTTCGAGGAATACTTCCGCAACAATTTTGACATCTGATTTTATAAACATATCAAGAGTATGACTTACCATTCCCTCATTTGAATTCTCAACAGGTACTACACCATAATCTACAGTACCGTTTTCAACCGATTCAAAAACATCGGCAATCGATTCACATGGGGCGAAATCGGCATTTTGTTGAAAATGCTGAATCGCAGCCTGATTAGAGAATGAGGTTGGCGGACCCATGTAAGCTACATTTTTTGTTTTATTAATCATTAGGACAATTTAAATTTCTAATTGCTCTAATTACTCTAATTTCTAAACAAATCCCAATACACAAAAAAAGAAATGTCCAATTTGTGCTTTGTTTTTTGGATGATTATTTAGGTTAATTAGGTTAATTAGGTCAATTAGGTTAATTAGGTCAATTAGGTCAATTAGGTCAATGTTTCTTCCTATATTTCTCCGCGGATCTTCTTATACGGTTCCACGCGCCGGATAATCCCATGGCTTTTCTAACTTCCCGCATAGTTTCTGTAGCGATTTTGCGCATACGTTCAGTTCCATTCATCACAATTGCTTCAACCAATCCTTTTTCCGATTCGTATTTAGCGTAACGTTCCCGCATAGGTGAAAGGAATTCATTAATTGCTTTAGCAAGTTTATCTTTAACTTCTCCATCACCTACGTTTCCGGTTTGATAACGCTGTTTCAGGTCATCTACTTCATTTTTATTACTGTTGAACGCGTCGTGATAAATAAAAACAGGATTACCTTCAACTGTTCCGGGTATATCCGCGCGAACACGTTTTGGATCAGTATACATTCCGCGCACTTTTTTATCTACAATATTTTTGTCATCTGAAAGGAAGATACAGTTGTCGAGACTTTTTGACATTTTAGCCTTATTATCTGTGCCGACAAGTGTAGGAACATCTCCAACCATGTGTTCAGGAATAGGAAAAACTTCGCCGTAAAGATTATTAAATCTTCTTGCAATCTCTCTCGTGATTTCCACATGACAAATATTATCTTTACCAACAGGTACAAGATTGGCTCGCGGTAAAAGTATGTCGGCAGCTTGAAGAACGGGATAGCCAAGCAGTCCAAACGGCATTTCTTCGTCATCAATATGAGCAGCCTGTGCCATTTCTTTCAGGGATGGAAGCCGGCTCAGTCTGTTAACTGTCACAAGATTTTCAAGTATTAAATTCAATTCATAAATTTCCGGAATCATTGATTGAAGATAAATTGTAACTCTTTCCGGATTGATTCCGGCTGCAAGGTAATCGAGTACCATTCCATGAACGTTCGAGCTGATTTTGTCTATGCCTTCACGAGTCGGTTTCGTTGTCAACATATGCAAATCGGCGATTATAAGAATTGTATCAAATTCATTTTGTAACTCCGCTCGCTTTTGCAGAGAGCCAACGTAGTGACCAAGATGTAGTCGGCCGGTAGGTCTGTCACCTGTAAGAATTCTTTTTTTTGATTCAGTCATTTTATTTTATTTTATTTTTTAATTTGATTTTCAGATTTGGAAATATTATCTGCCCAGTATCTTGGACTGTTAATAAAGTAAAAAGCTGTTAATATAGAAATAGCAAGCGGACCGGTAATCAACATCCATGCCGCACCGGTGATTTGAATTTTCAAATTATTTACCGGTGATGAGGCAGAACCTGATATAAGATTTACAAAAGAGTCGATATAAGTCCACGATGGAATAACTATTGTAAGGATCAAAAGAAATCCGCAAAATAAAATAATCGGCCATTTCCATACCACATATTTAAACGGAACAAGCTTTGATGAAAAAGATAAAGCTGCCAATGAAGGCATTTCTTCAAAAACTACGAGCGGGATGGCGAAAATAAGCTTGCCAATCAATGCCGCAGCGGGCAAAATAGCCCATGAAGCTGTTAAAATAAGAATTGTTGAAGCGGCAATATAACCTGCAGGAATAAAAATTATCCAGACTGCTTTGCATATAATCAATGCAAATTGAGCATAAATTGTAATAAGCATCCAAGTGAAAAAAGTGGAAAAAGAAGTTCGCATCGCTCGTTTCCATGCAGTATTTACAGCATCAGGAATTGATGGTGTGGAAGATTTCGAATCGCTGAAAATTATGTCCCCGGAAAGCCAGCTCCACGCAGCTATCATTGCGCCGAAAGAGAAAAAACGGATTGCATATATTAGAAATTGGAAAACGGAAAAAGTCGTGCTGTCATGCATCCACGCGGCAACACCCGCGTTTTTAATTGAATGCTCGCTTATAGAGGTTAAAACGAGAGCAATAAACGGCAATATACCGACAATAAAAAAATAAAAAAATCGGCTTAAAAATATATTAACACCATACGCTAAAATCGGTGGTGCTTCAATTTCTTCAGGGGTGATTTCAATTGCAAGCTCAGACATTTTATTAAATCTCGCATGGTACATCTATAAATAAAGACTCAACATCAAATAAAGTCGGCAAATGATTTACAAGAGCTTGTATACCGACACATTCAGTTGCATAATGACCGGCAAAAGCAACGTTTATATTAAATTCACGGGCTTCGTGATAAGCTGATAATCTAGGCTCTCCGGTGATAAATAAATCAACATTTTGTAATACCGCTTCCGGTAATGCGTCGCACGCGGCTCCGCTGACTATTCCGACGGTTTGTATTTCTTCAGTGCCGAAATCAAAAACACGGGTTTGTGTATTAATAGCGATATCAAGCTCACTAATTACTTCTGTTAATAGCCGCTTTTTACTGAACTTTGCGACACAGCCTATTGGTTTTCCGCCGTATTCAGCAAACCAGTCAATTATTTCCGCGTTAAGCAAATGGGCAAGTTGCGCATTATTGCCTAATTCTACATGTGCATCCAACGGAAGATGAGCGGCGTAAAGAGATATATTATCATTAATAAGAGTTTTAACTCTTTCGTAAAATATCCCGGTTAATGAGATGGGTTTACCCCATAAAAGTCCGTGATGAACTATTATCATATCCGCTTTGGCATCCGCGGCGGCAATGAAACCGTCAAGTGAAGCATCAACGAGTCCTACAATTCTTTTTATATGGTTTTTACCGGAGATTTGCAGGCCGTTCTGGCTATAATCTTTGAATGCATTGATGTTTAAATACTCATCGAGATAATCTGTTATTTTATTTAATTCAGTCATTGTCGTGCCGGTTTTGGTTGAATTTTGGGCACTCGGAGGAAATTATGTTTGGCTATCGCAAAACATAATTAAATTTCCGGGTTTTTTGCTTTTTAGTTTCTCGCTAAGTTTTTCTTTTTTTGGAATTGGTATTTATTTGTAATTTATTATTTGAATTTTGTTATTTAATTCACTCCATCACTCCATCACCCCACCACTCCAACGTCAAAGGTCAAAGGTCAAACGTCTAAATTCTCAATATACTTCTGTGCGTCAAGAGCGGCTTTACAGCCGGTGCCGGCTGCAGTAACTGCCTGCTTGTAAATTGAGTCCATAACATCACCCGCAGCGAAAAGTCCCGGAGTTTTTGTTTCTGTTGATTTTCCTTTCGTGATGATGAATTTCTGACCGTCCAGTTCAGCAAGATCAACAAAAAGCGAAGTTTGCGGATCATGACCGATAGCAACAAAAATTCCATCGCATGCAATCTGCATAGTCTCACCTGTAAGATTATTTTTCAACATTGCGCCGGTCACGGTGTTTTCACCAAGAATTTCCTGGATAACATAAGGAATCAGCCACTCAACCTTAGGATTATTTTTAACTTTTTCGAGCTCTGCATTAGAAGCACGGAGATAATCACGACGGTGAACGATCGTTACTTTTTTCGCGAATCGCGTAAGAAAATGCGCGTCTTCAATAGCTGTATTACCCCCACCGACAACTACAACGTTTTTATCTTTGAAAAACGCTCCGTCACAGGTCGCGCAGCCGGAAACACCTCGTCCGTAGAATTTATCTTCAGTAGGGATATTCAGTCGGCGTGCAGTTGCGCCAGTCGCGGCAATTACAGTTTTTGTTTTAATTGTTCCTGATGGAGCAGTAATTTCAAAATAGCCATCTTTCTTTTCGACCTTTTGAACGTCTTCAGTTATAAATCCTGTCCCAAATTTTTCCGCCTGTTCTTTAATATTTTGCATAAGAACAGCTCCGTGAATTGTTTCCGGAATTCCGGGAAAATTCTCGACTTCAATGGAAACTATTAACTGTCCGCCGGGTGCGGAACCTTCAAAAACAATAGGGGAGAGCGCCGCGCGAGCGGTATAAATTGCCGCGGTAAGCCCTGCGGGTCCTGAGCCGATAATAACTACATTTTCCATTTTGTTTATTTATTTAGAGTTAAAGGTATTAATTTTCCGGAATAGTTTTGATAAAACTCTCAAGTTCCTTTTTTAACTTAGGAATAAATTCCATAAGTGGTTCTTTTATTCTGGCTCCGGAAGCGCATTTATGCCCACCGCCATTAAACAATTTTGCTAATTTGCTTACATCAATATCCGGAGTTTTGGATCTTAAGCTTATACGCAAAACATCAGAATCGGGACTTTCGGTAATCATACAGGCAACTTTAACAGTTATAATTGATTTTGGGTAATTCACAAAATCTTCTGTATCAAAAGTTTTCAACTTCTCGTTTTCTATCATTTTAGACGAAACATACAT
>JAOZNZ010000386.1 GCA_029933535.1 bacterium
AACCGGTTCAGGATATCAGGCAGCAATACTTGCCCAACTTGTTTCGAATGTATATTCGATTGAAATAGTTCCTGAATTAGCCGAACGGGCAGAACAAACGATCACACAGCTTGGTTACACGAACGTTCATTTCAAATGCGGCGATGGATATCAGGGATGGCCTGGTGAATCCCCTTTTGATGCGATAATAGTCACGTGTGCACCGGATGAAATCCCAAAGCCTTTAATTGACCAGCTGGCAGATAACGGAAGAATAATAATTCCTGTTGGTGGAAGGTACAGTCAAGAGCTTGTAAGAGTTACAAAGAAAGGTAAAGAACTTATCCGGGAAAGATTAATGTACGTTATTTTTGTACCTATGACCGGCGCAGCAATGGAATGAAATTATTTTGGATTTTGGATTTTGGATTTTAGATTGATATGGAGTGCAGTAATACTGTCGCTATAGCGGGATTTACTGCGTTATTAATTTTCGTTCGATACGAAAATTAATAAATAACAATGTAGTCAGCAAGATTATTCCAAGGCCAAATGAAAACACACCTTTTTTTATAGCTGTCGGTCGGAATTTAATTTTGACTGAATGTTTGCCCGGAGGTACAAATAGTCCGCTTATCAAGCCGTTAACTCTGTAATAGTTTTTCTGTTTGCCGTCAACAAATGCTCTCCAGCCGGGATATTTCACTTCGCTTATTGCCATAAAAACAGGTTTGGCTCCCCTATTGTTTACAACGAATAATCTTGAGTTCGGTGAATTTGTTAAGAATTCAATTTCCGCAGTTTGAGGATTCATCATTGACTCCTGCAGCGATTCGATAAGAGCTTCTTTCAGCGGATTAAAAACTACCGGTGAACTGTTTATCCAATCAAGAGCGGCCCATTTGCCAGGAGTTGGGGTTAATTTTTCCGGGAACCAGGCATATCCGCAAATGGATTTATTTTCTGTCAAAGAAGAGCTTGCAGTTTTGTAATGCAGTCCTACTTTTTCTTCAATAATATGTCCGGAGAGTTTATCGAGGGAAAATTCATTTACAACCACCGGATTTTTAGAGAAAGTAAATATTCTTAACAAAACTTTTTTGGGAATATCATTTCCGGTTTCAATAACATGCTCAAACACCTGCGCTTTTTTTTCCAGCATATAAGATTTGATTTCGAATTCCTGAGCATTATTATCGTAATTTTGCGCTGACAAATCAATTCTCAAAGCGCCATCGGCATTTTTTGATGATGCATTGATATGAAATCGATACGCGGAATTTTTTTTCAGTTCAACTTGGACAAAAGCCATAGCCGGAATTTTTCCATCCTGTGAGCGGAAGCTATTATTTTCAACAGCTCCGGATTTCTCCCATTTTTCAAATGACGGCAGAGTCACCGTAGAAAAGCTTTCAATTTTTCTTTTTTTAACAGTTTGAGCCAAAACTGATTTATTATTAAAGCTTGCAAGATATTTTGCATTAAGCATAGAAAGGGCATCGTTATCATAAATTAAAGTATCGGGATTATTATAAAAAGCTGATGGATTATGTCCGAGCCATCCGAATTCTTTTAGGGATAGCGGTCCGTAACAATCGAGTGTGGGTATTTCCATCAAAACGTTTATATTAGCGCCGATGCCTTTATTTCTCCCCCAATAATTATGAAAACAATTAAAAACGCGTGGTTTAACGACATTATTTTTTGTTAGATCATAATACTCTTTAGAGCTCAAAAGAGTGTTTTTTTCTTTAAAATTATTTGTAACATTTGATAAATTCCTGTTATACGCAAACATCGATATATCCCAGACAGCTAAAACAATAATTCCATAAACAATAAATTTGCCGATTTTTGGAATGAAACTCAATGCGCAAAACAACCATATTCCACCGGTCAGGATAAGGGGAAGTTTAACCCATTGGCGTTGAAATGACGCGCCGGGAATTTTACCAAGATGAACGAGTAAAATAATTGAAACAATAATTAGTCCATAAGTAATTAAAGCGCCAATCCGCAGAGAAATTCTTTTTTTAGAATTAATAATCGCATCAATTCCGATTGATCCTAAAATTGTCAAGCAAAAAAGAAAAATGAGCAAATAACGGGACGGAACACGAAATTTATTAAAAAAAGGAACGACGTACATAAATTGCGCCACCGGAGTATAACTTCCAAGCATCCAAATTAATGCAACAGCGGATATAAGAAAAAGCAGTAATATTTTTTTATAATGATTTTTATTCCAGAAACTTGCCGCAACAGCAGTAATGAGAAAAGCACCGCCATAAGCAGCCGTTTCAGCGAAATTAGCCACGCCGCGATAATAGGAAACTCCGGTATATGCTCCGGAATACCATTGCGCGCCTTGCAGGAATGGGAACAAAAGCAGCCACAGAGATTTCAGCGAAAAAGAACCTTCGGTAAACTGTTCAAAAGAAAGATGCGCTCGTAAACTTAAACCTGCCAGTTCAGCAACATTCATCAAATGAAAACCTGCAAATAAAACTCCTGCGATCATAGAGCAAATAATGCCAAGTGTAACGAGCCAATTTTTAAGATTAAAAATAGACCAATAAAAAATTATAGTTCCGCAAATGAACCAGGTCATAAGAACGATTTGCATATAACCTGAAAAGATTTGCATTGCAATAAAAACAGAAGTCAAAATTGCCCAACGGGATTGGCGGGTGTCCAGCCAGCACCAAACAGTCCAAACGATACCCGGCATCCAAACAGCAGTTTCTACAACAACAGCATGAACTCTATGGCCCACAAAGAATCCGCAAAACATAAAAGCCAGTGAACCAATAATAGCTGCCGGACGCACAATTTTCAATCTTTTCAACAACAGATACATAAAAACGCCGGCCAGACCGTAATGAAGCATGAACGAAACATTGAATGCTGAAACAGGTTTTAAAAAGAAAAAAAGAAAATAAGCGGGAAAATAGAACGCTGAAGCATCAGGATAAGCAATCAAAGGCATTCCGCCAGCCAAATATTGATTCCACCATGGAAAATTTCCTCCGGATAAAGATTTATAAACCAACCATCTGACGGGAAAATAGGCTTGAGGAGTATCGATTGTACTCAGGATACCTTTTGTCAACAAAGAATAGTGCAAAGCCAACGGGAACAACAGAATCAGCAGCAGAACAAAACAATCGAGGAGATTTTTTCTTTTCATAAATTATACAAAGTGCATCAGATTTTTTTTGCTAAAAAAAACAATAAAGGCCCGCCGAACCGCAAGAATTTCAGTTCAGTTTTCAGAACAAATTTTCCGGCAGGTTTAGCCAGAGCATAAAACAAAGGGGACATAAAATTAAAAGTGCCTTTATCACAGATAGAAAAGCCAGCATTTTCAATAATAGATTTCATTTTACCGAGAGAATATTCCGTAACATGCTGGGTATTATTCAATTGAGGAACTAATTTAGTCATATCCAAAAATTTTTCTATAACCGGCCACAAGCTTTTTTTATTTGGGACAGTGATATAAAGATATCCACCCGGTTTCAGAATTTCATAAAAATGATTCAAAGCTTCTACAGCTTTGCACTGTTTAACATGTTCAAGCACTTCGCAGCACAAAATTAAATCCTGACTATCAACCTGCATACCTGTATTTTCTATTTCGGCCTGCATAATAGCGGGAGAAAATTCAGCAAGATATTTTTTCGCGAATATTACGCTCCTTTCGGAAAAATCTACTCCGGTAAGATTCATTCCCGAAGAACTTAAAGCGTTTAACATCACCCCGGAACCGCACCCGGCATCGAGAACATTTATATATTCACATTTCCGCAAAGAATATTGCGCAGCTTCAAGCCTCAAGGCATGCCAGGCTTTTTGCAGGAGTTTCCCATGATTCAAAGCTTCGAACTGATAATCACCGCTTATATTAAAATTATTTTCAGACATGATTTAAAATAAAAATTATAACCGAAATAGATTTGAATGTCAAATTTGATTTTGTTGTATATTTTTGTGGACACAATGGACAGACCCTGATGGAGTAAGA
>JAOZNZ010001038.1 GCA_029933535.1 bacterium
ATGAAATAACAATGTACTCATGTTCATATTTGATTTTTAATTATTTTGACAAAACAATTTACGACAAAACAATCTTTTAAATACAAAAATGTATTTTTCTGCGGGATGATAGTGAGTAAAATTTATTTTTTTGTAATAATATCATTTGTATTAATAAGTACTTTTAACTACAATATTAATAACACAAAACGCAAAACTTAAGTGGGGAAATAAAAATGAAAAATCAAATGTTAAAAATTAATCATACCGCCGAATTGATAAGCTATCCCAATCAATGGAACTTTCAACTTCCGCATTCAGGAATTATTTTTGTTAATGATCAGGAACTATTGGATATGTCAGAAAATCCTGATAAAATTCTAAACCTATCCACTGGATTTGTACCACGTGAACAAAGTCTGCGGCAGGTATGTGAAGACGCAAAAATAAAAGGCGTTTCTACTCTTAAAATAGCCTTCGACCATTTCTTCGCTCAGTATCGCCCGGGAACAGATATTCCCCGCACATTGACGCCGGATATGGATGAATATATTGAACGCATTGCAAAAATCGGTAAGTTTGCAGAAGACTACGGATTTCGCCTGGAATTAAGTCTGCTTAGTCCTCTCGAAATAGGACACGCCTACGAAAAAGCTACAGGGGAATCGGGGCGGTGGATGCAATATCGTAAAGGTTTGCGAGACCCTTTAACAGGAGATTTTAGTGTTCAATTCTGGCAGCACCGTCACTGGACTAACAACAAAGGCCATATAGATTTGCTGCCTGAAAAAATTCGCGTATTTGCTTTCAAAGAAGAAAAAATTCCAAATACTTCTTACAGAGTAGTTCGTCCGGAATCAATTGTTGAAATAACCGGGACAGCGGAAACGGAAGTTTTTGAAGGGGTATGCGGTGGAAAAGTTGCTTGCCGTGCCCGGGTGTTTGGAAAAGGAATGACAAATATAGGCGACCTGAACAAAGTGATAATAGTGCAGCAGTACAAATGTCCGGAGATGGATTATTTCAGTGAATCTGCACTGCCTTAC
>JAOZNZ010001039.1 GCA_029933535.1 bacterium
TTGACATTCTCGCACTGTAAAGAGGAAGCTCATACGGCATTCCGCTATTAATAATATAATCAGCAGTGGAATTATATGGAATTATATTTCGCAGTTCACTCGCACGGACATAATGCCAATGTTCAAGAGTTTGCCGAGGGTCGTAAGAACGATGAGCTGAGTCACGCAGCATTCTTCTTATTAAACGGATATCTGTCCAGCGAACATAATTACCATCATTATCTTTTATTTGCAGGAGAGGTTCCAGAAACAATTTGAATTTTTGTTCGTCAGGAATACTTTTCGAGAAATCTGGGTAAAGACCATGCAAACTGTCGATTAGCAAAATATCTTTCTCTCCAAGATGTAGTTTTGAATGATTCAGCGTTCGCGTTCCGGTTTTGAAATCATAAAATGGAATGGCAACTTCTTCACCCGCGGATAATTTTATAAGATGTTTGTTTATAAGTTCCAGGTCAAGCGCCTGCGGTGTTTCAAAATCATAATCTCCATATTCGTCTTTTGGATGTTCATTAAGATCAAAGAAATAATGATCAACATTAAGTGCTACGAATTTATAACCTTTTGTTTTTAATCGCTGCTCTATCTTTATTGTTGTTGTCGTTTTGCCGGAAGAAGAAGGTCCGCTGACCATTACCATTTTAACTTCATCCCCTCGGTCAATAATCATTTCTGCCGCGGTAATTAAATTGTCTTCATAAGCTGCTTCGCCCTCATGAACAATATGCGGGAATTCACCGTCAGCGATTCTTTTGTTTAGGGATTCTACTGTATGGACGTTATGTGTTACAGCCCAATCAAGGACATGCCATATTTTAGCCCATGGAACATTTTCTGAAGGTCGAGAAGCCATTTTAGATTTTTCTCTGCGTCGTCTGTCGTTTTCTTCCCGGTAAATAATATAAGCTTTGGCAACTTTTGAGTGTCCTTTTTCAATTAAAGTTTTTTCAACAGCATCCTGTATTTCTTCAATGTTTAGAACGTGGTTTTCCGGACATGTCAGCTTAAGAAGCTGAACAACCTG
>JAOZNZ010000387.1 GCA_029933535.1 bacterium
GTTCCTGCCGCGCCGCGCGTTATTGTTACGGTATCATTTGCAGCTGTACCGTAAATATTCGTACCTGAAACAGTAATAATATTGTCGCCAACTTCCAAGAGAATTCCTGATATCTGAAACCCGACACCTGAAACCGGAAATGTTCCACTTCCCCCAAGTAAGTTTGTCCACATAATATCGCCGACAACATTCACATTATTAGTTCCGCCGATCGTATAACTTGTTACATCGTGAGTTACGAATTTGTTTTCATTAGTTATGTCAACAAAAGGACTTCCTGTGCCTGCTGCGCCTCGAGTTATAGTTACGGAATCATTTGTTGATGAGCCAAAAATATTTGTACCGGAAACTGTAATAATATTATCGCCAATATTCAGGGATATTCCTGAAACCTGAAACCCTTGCCCCGCGAATGCTGGGGCGACACCTGACCCGGCATCCGCCGGGCGCAAATGCGAACCCGAAACAGGGATAGTCCCGCCTTCCCCTGTTAGCGAATTTGTCCAGCTCATCCCACCGACAACATTCGCGTTATTTGTACCACCGATAACATAAGTTATAGTGTCATAATTTACATTTATCGGGGAAGAGTTTGTAATATCAATAAAAGGAAAACCATGTGTAGTGAAATTCGTGGTAACATCCGCCCAAGCCACGCCACCGGAATTTGTGGCAAAGCATCGGTAGTAATATGTTTTGTTCGGTTCAAGTCCTGCAATAGCATTTGAGAATCTACCGGTTTGTATGCTCATATTAATAATATTGTCCCAATTCCCGGTTATTGTTCCGCCGTCATTATCACCCCAGTAGATTGTAACATCAGGATTATCGCCGCCTGTGTGAATTATCTCACCGCGTAAAGTTGCTGTTTTTTCAGTTATGTCTACAGCCCCGCCATTGTTGTTAACGGTCGGGGGTAGAATGTTTAAATATTCGAAGATATATGCCGCGCCAAAACGAGTAACCGAATCCATAATATATGCGCCGACTATTGCCACATCACCATTCATGGCAACTGAACTGCCAAAGTAATCGAAAGCTTGCGCATCGGATGCGGACAGTTTTTTTACCTCGCCCCAGGCATTAATTCCGCCAAAAGTCCGCTCAAAAATATACGCAGCGCCCGCATCATCACCATGTCCGCCTACAATTGCCACATCACCTGCTACTGCAACCGATCGTCCGAAATATTTATGCGGCTGCGCATCAGAAGCAACCAGTTTTTTCACCTCACCCCAAGCATTTATCCCGCCTATGTTTCGCTCAAAGACATACGCTGCACCGACTTCAGAACCCTTGCCGTACGCACCGACAATTGCTGCATCGCCAGCGACAGCGATCGAACAACCGAAGTAATCGCCTGCCTGTGGATCGGAAGCGATTAGTTTTTTCACCTCTCCCCAGGTGTTAGTGCCGCCTTCGTTCCGCTCGAAGATATATGCCGCACCGGCATCGATACCGCCGGCATCTTCGTATGATGCGCTGACAATCGCAACATCACCTGCAACTGCAACTGCCCATCCGAAACGATCACCCACTTGTGCATCGGAAGCGGTTAGTTTTTTCATCTCGCTCCAACCATTGATGGCACTCGCGTTTCGTTCGAAGATATACGCTGCGCCGGCATTATCACCTGCTGAATCCTCGTTTATCGCACCGACAATCGCCACATCGCCTGCAACTGATACAGAATAGCCAAACAAATCGGACTCCTGCGCATCGGAAGCGATAAGTTTTTTTACTTCACCCCATGAGATGTCTTCTATGTTCCGTTCGAAAACATACGCTGCGCCTGCATTATTTCCGCCCGAATCCTCGCAATAAGCACCGACAACTGCAACGTCTCCTGCTGCCGCAACAGAATGGCCGAACCAATCATCTGTCTGTGCATCGGAAGCAATTAGTTTTTTCACTTCGCCCCAGGAATTGCCGCCACTTATGTTTCGCTCGAAAATATAAGCTGCACCGGCATCTGAACCGCCAGAATCTTCGCGTTCTGCGCCAACAACCGCCACATCGCCTGCTAGCGCTACTGAATAGCCGAAATAATCATTTTCTCCGGCATTTGAGGCGGTCTTTTTTGCTATTTCTCTAAAGTTTTTTATTTCGGAGGAAATCGGTATAACATAAGCCGCACCAGCGTAGGTAGCACTACGGAACGCGCTGACAACTGCCACATCGCCATCCGCTGCAACAGCCCAACCGAAAGAATCTCCTGTTTGCGCGTCAAACGCGGTAATTTTTTTCAACTCACCCCAGGCATTTATGCCTCCCGCATTCCGTTCAAAAACATACGCCGCACCGGTATTATTTCCGCCAGCATCCATGCCGTTCGCACCGATTACTATCACATCGCCTGCCATTGCGACAGAAATTCCGAATTCATCCTGTGGCTGCGCATCAGAGGAGAACAGTTTTTTAACTTCGCCCCAACCATTTGTACTTCCAGCGTTTCTCTCAAAAACATACACGGCACCTGAATTATTTCCACCGGCATCCTCGCCTATCGCGCCGACAATCACCACATCCCCCTCCACAGCGACGGCAGAACCGAACACATCACTTTCCTGAGCATCGGAAGCGGTCAGTTTTTTCACTTCACCCCAATTATTTGTGCCTCCGGTATTTCGTTCAAAAATATACACTGCGCCTGCAGAATAACCACTGCCATCTTCGTAGGGCGCGCCAACAACAATCACATCGCCTGCAACAGCGACAGAATTACCAAAGTAGTTTCCGGCTTGCGCATCAGACGGCATCAGTTTTTTTTCTTCACCCCAACCATTAATTCCCCCGGCGTTGCGCTCGAAGACATAGACTGCACCGGCTTGAGAACCTCCGGTATTTTCGTGTTCCGCGCCGACAACCACAACATCGCCTGCCACTGCAACCGAACCGCCGAATTCATCGCTTGTATAAGCATCAGATGCAATCAGCTTTTTAACCTCGCCCCAACCATTTGTGCTATCCGCGTTTCGCTCAAAGATGTACACCGCACCGGCATCATAATACCCTCCGATATCTTCAGCGAATGCGCCTACAACTGCCACATCACCTGCTATCGCAACAGAATTACCAAAATATGCTTTCGTTTGAGCATTTGAAGCGGTAAGTTTTTTTACCTCACCCCAGGCATTGATACCATCCGAGTTTCTCTCGAAAATGTACGCCGCTCCTTCATCAGAAATACTTACATCCGCATTCCTTGCGCCAACGATTGCCGCATCACCTGCAATTGCGACAGAAACTCCAAAACGATCATATTCTTTCGCATCCGGAGCAACAATTTTGATCTGCGTGCTTCGTGTTATCGTTACCATATCACTTGTTGACGTTCCATAAATATTCGTGCCGATTATGGTTATTACATTATCGCCGATAGCCAAGGATATTCCTGACACCTGAAACCAGACACCTGAAACCGGAAATGTTCCATTTCCCCCAAGTGAGTTTGTCCAGTTCATCACACCGACAACATTCACATTATTTGTGCCGCTAATAGTATAACTGGTTATATTATATGTTACTGTTGCGTTTATGTTGGTTACATCTACAAAAGGCATACCGATATCATTGCGGATAATTGTAACTGTATCATTTGTTACTGTTCCATAAACGTTTGAGCCGGAAACAGAAATGAAATTTTCTCCGACATTTAGGGATATTCCTGACACCTGAAACCCGACACCTGAAACCGGAAATGTTCCATTTCCCCCAAGTGAGTTTGTCCACATAATATCGCCGACTACATTCGCGTTATTTGTACCGCCGATCGTATAATTTGTAATATCATAAGTTACTGTATCGTTGGCATTGGTTATGTCGATAAAAGGCGCACCTGTTCCTGCCGCGCCGCGCGTTATTGTTACGGTATCATTTGCAGCTGTACCGTAAATATTCGTACCTGAAACAGTAATAATATTGTCGCCAACTTCCAAGAGAATTCCTGACATCTGAAACCCGACACCTGAAACCGGAAATGTTCCATTTCCCCCAAG
>JAOZNZ010000388.1 GCA_029933535.1 bacterium
AAGCATATTAATATTGTAAATGCAGAAAAAAAGATTCAAAAAAAATATCCACTTAAAAATAAAACTGTTCATAAAATAAAATCTGTTGTACCTTCAGTTGTAATAACGGCAAAATTGACCTCTGAAAAAAGTTTTAATCAAAAAAATATACTTGCAAAAATCATTTATGACAGACATGCCAGCAAATCGCTTGTAATGGCTACATCAACCAACTGCAAAAACAAAGAAATAACTTTCCCGCCGATAAGAAAAAGATTAAAAAGACTGCGCGTGACTGTCAAAGCTGACAATTATACGGAATCGTATTCTGATTATTTTGACGCAACTGATGGAAATGCCAAGACCGTTACAGTAGAATTACTGCAAAGTGTAAATTTTCGTGGAAGAGTAGTTAAAAACAATGGCGAGCCATTAACACATTTCAAACTAAAAGCCACGCCACGCGGATTATACGAAGGTTGGGAACATCCCGGTCATGTTTTTAAAAAAATCATTACTGACAATGAAGGATATTTTGAACTATCGAATTTACTTCCCGAGCATTACACTTTTAAAATTATGCCAACTGATGCCCAGTATCTTAAAACAAATTTAGTTTTGTATTTGGACGAGGATAATTATGTTGAATTTGTTGTTCGGGCTTGCAAGCAGAGAAATGTTAAGGGAATTGTTTTGTTTGAAGATTCAAACGAGCCGGCAGAAGGGATAGAAATAATGTGCAAAAATCTTAGCGATGAGGTTATAAAGTCTACGACCACAGATGAGGGCGGGAAATTTAATATGGATATGGTTTTTGGTTCGCGGGTATCAACTGTTCTGAAAATAAACAAACCCGGATATGCAAAGATGAGTTACAATGTTCATAATTATTCCGGTGAAACGATTAAACTTTTTTTAAGACAGGCAGGTATTCTTACCGGAACAATAAAAACAAAATCCGGCGAGCCGGTTTCAGATATAAAAATTATTTTATCGGCAATAAGTGAACATAAATCTTCATCAAAATTATCTATAGCAGAACGAAAATCACAACGGGAATATTTGAGAAGGTACAGTACACAAAGCGACCCATCGGATGAAAATGGTAACTATGTAATTTCCAACGCGGCAGCGCGTCAAACATATAAAATTTCCACTTCAAGAGGTTGGGATTGTTTATATTTTCCTATTTATAAATCCAAATGGGAAATAGAAATAATGCCCGGAGAAACTACTGTTCATGATATTACCATGCTTAAAACCCCGATCGTCTTAGTCAAATTAAAAGATGAAAATAACAAACCGGTCGTAAAATATAAATTATATGTTAAAAGCGATTGTCATGGATGGGGAAGCAGAGGCTGGAGAAACGCAAGAATATCAGATGAAAATAATTGGTATAAATTTTATCCCAGTGTTAATGAGGCGCAGGGAATACTAACGTTAAGCGCTAAAACCGGTGAAGGCCTTGTATCTGAAACTAAAGAATTTTCTATCGAAGCCGGGAAAACTTATAATGTAAATTTAAAATTAGGCGAGCCGACACAACCACCTGATATCGCCGGATTTATTTACACTTCTGATGAGCAACCGTATGCTGATGGATTTGTTTCCGCAACAGCTATTGGCAAAAGCGGTCAAAGCAAATGCGACCATCTTGGCTATTTCCAAATAACGGAAATGGATGTTGATAAAGGTGCAAAAGTAGAACTTTATACATCGCATAATCAGATTGCTTACACTACAAATATTTTTGGCAAGGACGATAATATTGAGTGGACTCTTCCAAATCCTACTTATCTTTGCGGACGGGTTTTAATTGAAGATTACACTACCCCGGCGACAAATTTCACATTACAAATTATGGAAAAGAACTGCACAAGTAAAGTAATTTCCAAAGATGGATATTTTTCTTTGCCAATAAAAAGATATACTTTTTATAAAAAAGGAAAGAAATTAGAAATTAGTATCTTTGTTCCTGAATACGCACCGGTAAGCAGAGAATTAGAAATTACAAATACACAAAAATATGACTTTGGGGATATCGTTATTTTGAACAAACCCGCTGCAATAACCGGTCGGGTGGTAGATCATAATCACAATCCTATTGATGCCAAAGTCGTTCTTTTACAAACAAAAAATAAAGAAGGCAAATATTTTTTAAAGGTTAACAGCAATCCGAATAACGGAACATTTGAATTTAATAATCTTCCGCCCGGGAATTATTTTGTAAAAGCGAATGCGTTTTCAGATTATGTGGAATCAAAATCGTTTGATTTAAATTCAGATGAAAATTATTCTCTGCCGGATTTAGTAATTCAAGATACAAACGCGTTAAACATTATTTTTAGTTTTGCTCTTCCAGATGGTTCTCCGGCAGCAAATATGGAAGTAAATCATTTTCGCCGGAAAACTGATGAATACGGTACAATTGAAGCCAAGAAAATGCCGGGAACATATCGCAACTGGGAGTTAACAAAAGATACTGAATTATATTATGCTGAAAAAGTAAAAATAAAAAAAGGCGATAAAAATGTTAAAATTAAACTTATTTATTGCCCGAACATTTCGGGAACTGTTACATTAGACGGTGAGATTTTGGATAATGCATCTTTGGATTTCCGCATTAAGAACAAGACTTATTATACAAAAATTTATGCCGGCAAATTTGAAATTAAGGCGTTGCCGGGGAAACATACCATAATATGCCGCAACAAGAAAATTACTACAACTGTTGAACTCATTGAAGGCAATGATAACAAAATAAATTTCATATCCGGCAGTGGAACATTTAATTTCAAATTTCCAATGAAGCAAAATTGGTGGCTCGCTTTATTTAAAAAAGTTGACAAAAATTATGTTTATTTTGCTAACAAAAAAACAGCGAAAGTGGATAATTATAAAATGACTGATTTACCTGTAGGTGAGTATAGCATTAGCGCTCAATGCAGAGGTAGTTTTACGACGAGTATTTTTATAAAAGCGAGTTTAGAAAAAGGAGAAACTCAAAACATAAAATTTTAACAGAATAATTTATAACAGAACTATTAAGCAAAAATAATTGAACCACAACTTGTCCCGAGGCCGAAGGCGCTTGTGGATAAGGAACATAAGGTCATAGAAGATAAAATGATTCCCCCTTTCCTAAAGTGGAACATCCCGGTTATTCCATCGGGAGTGGGTTAGGGGGATTTAAATCCCTCCCCCGCTTGCGGGTACTCCCTTTTATAAAGGGAGACTCGGCAACCCCAGCATCGCCCCAACGAAGTAATACGGTACTCATGTTCACCATTTAAGACAAAATAATAAGAGATGAAATTGAAATTAGTAAATTTCAATTTATAGTCTTAGCTTCAGCAAGCAAACATTTAGCTACGAGAAGAAAATGATAAATAAATTTGAATTTTTCGTATTATTTGTGTTTATTCGTGTTCATGAACGTGAGTACAGCGTTACTTCGTTAGCGTGGTAAAAGAAATTAATTTTTCCGTGTGATCCGTGTAGTCCGTGGGTAAGAAAAAAAATGCCGGAGCGCTGTTGCGCTCCGGCATAATTTTAAAGAAAGCGATAAAGGTTTTTTACTTTTACCATTTAACGGTTTCTTCACCGTCGATCAAACCTTTAAGTCTCAGCTCAACCATTTCTTTCTTATTTTTACCACGTTTTCTTACTTTTTTGCGAAGTTCTTTAGTTTTTTTCTCAAGATTATTGATTTCTTTTTCTCTGAATTCCTGAGTAACATCAAATGCATTTCCAATAAGGTCTTTCATTTGCTGCTTTATTTCTTTTTTCTTATCTGCATCTTCGCATTTTTTGTATTCTTGATTGAGAAGTTTGATCTTTTTATGCGTTTCCTTCATTTCCTTCATCTTTTTAAATGCTTCCGGATTGTCTTTCTTAAACTGCTCTTTGTACCGCTTGTGAATTTCCTTTTTGAAAGCTTTCGGATCTTCTTTACGCAGTTTCATCAGCCGCTTAAATTCTTCCGGATTTTCTTTACGCATTTTTGAGATTTTT
>JAOZNZ010001040.1 GCA_029933535.1 bacterium
CAAAGGGAAAAACGAATTGTATGAATTTAAAATCTATGGGATGGTAGTGAAATCATTTGGAAAAAAATGCAAAAACAGGCTCTCAAAAAATTAACTATAGAATTAAATTAAAAAAGGAGTAAAATAATGTCATTTGGAATTATGGAATATATTGTAATTCTTGTAATCGTTATCATCATAGCTTTGTTTACGGTCATTCCTTTTTTTAATCCTTCTTAAATCCCATATCGTTAATCGGTGTTCGATATTCAATCCCCCATGTAATCCGTGTGCCGCGTCCGGAGAATTTCAGGTTCCGTGGGATTAATAGCCCCCATAACCACTTGCTTATGGGACTTTTATTGCTGGCGCGAGTGAAGAGACTTAAACTCTCAACCAATCCCGATTCGCACATTTTATAAATTTCTGGTATAATAGTAAAAAAGGATATATAAAATGAAAAATAAACTTGAATATACTTATTGGAAAGATGATGATATGTTCCTCGGTTATCTTAATGATTATCCCGATTATATGACACAAGGCGAAACTATCGAAGAATTAAAAGATAATCTTAGGGATATTTATAATGAACTTGTCAGCGGAAAAATCCCCGGAGTTCGCCAAGTCGCAGAGATGGCCATCTGATGAAACGCCGCAAATTAATTTCTGTTCTGGAAAAAAACGGCTGTGTCCTATTGTGACACGGCGCAAATCACGATTGGTATCATAACCCCGCTAATAATGTTTCACAGCCCATACCGCGACATAGAGAAATTAAAGAGTATCTTGCAAATCACATCATCAAAAAACTTTCTTAAACTTGAAAATTGAGAGTTGAGAGTTCAATATTGAGACTTATATTTAAATAACAAGAGAAGTTCCAATATCGAATTTTCAATTTTCAAGTAAAAAGTAATAAATAAGCCCCCATAAGCACTGCTTATGGGGGCTTTTATTGCTGGCGCGAGTGAAGAGACTTGAACTCTCAACCTCCGGCGTGACAGGCCGGCGCTCTAACCAATTGAGCTACACCCGCAATTT
>JAOZNZ010000389.1 GCA_029933535.1 bacterium
GAAGAAGCCGGACCGCATAAAATTCAAGGAATTGGTGCAGGTTTTATTCCCGAAGTTTTTGATAAAAAAATTATTGATGATGTTATTATTGTTGATTCAGATGACGCAGGTGAAACTTCACGTAAACTCGCTAAAGAAGAAGGAATATTATGCGGAATTTCGTCCGGAGCGAACGTTTGGGCAGCGCTTCAGCTTGCCGGTAAAGAAGAAAACAAAGGGAAACAGATAGTAACAATAATTTGTGACACAGGTGAGCGTTATCTTTCAACATGGCTGTTTAGCTAACCCCGCACTAAAGTACGGGGCTATATACCTAAACCGCTTTGCGGTAACATGCAATAATTTTTAATAATCGACATTTTTTGTTAATTGATTTTATTAATATGAAGTTTAATTATCTGTTATTAATTGGTTTTTTACTCCTTTCAGGTTGCAGCTCTGTTAAAATCACCACTTCAAATAATATGAAAAAAAATAATGTTGAACTTGCTGATGAATTCGTCGTTGTCGCTTTTGGCGGTCCAACACTTGAATATACTAATTTAGAACGATTCCAGGAAATCGCCGATGCAAATATTGATATTATTGTGCCGGGAAACCAATCTGATGACGGTCCTTCTAATTTAAAAGCTCTGGATTTAGCGGAAAAAGCAGGAATACGAATGCTAACCTGGGATAAACGCGTCTGCCCGATGGCGATTACAACTGAAGCACCGATAGATTATGAAGTTATACAAGCAATGACAGATGATTATAAAAATCATCCTGCTTTTGCCGGTTATGTCATTCGCGATGAACCCGATGCGGGCATTTTTCCGAGGCTTGCGGAAATGCGCAAATTGTATCTTGAAAAAGATCCTGCTCATGAACCACTTATCAATCTTTTTCCTTCATATGCCAATAACGAACAACTTGGCGCAAAAGGTTTTCAGGATTATCTAGACAAATTTATAAGAATTGTTGAACCTTCAATTGTTTCTTATGATAATTATGCTTTGCTGGCTGACAGTATTGCTTCACCGGAAGTAAAAGAACAGCGTGAAGAAGTATATTTTAACGATTTGAAAGTTGTTGGGGAAACTACCCGCAAGGCCGGGATTCCTTTTTGGAATTTCATTTTAGGTGCAGGTGTAAATTGTGAAGGTAAAGAATATTTGCGCGTCCCAACTAGAGCAGAAATTCTTTGGCAGGCTAATACTACTCTCGCTTACGGAGCACGCGGAGTTTGCTGGTTTTGCTGCTGGACGCCTAAGGTTGCTACAATGCCCGGTGCTCTTGCACTTGACGAAGAATATTTTGATGGGATGATCAACGGCAACGGCACAAAAAATCCAATGTACGATTATATTAGCGAAGCGAATGCTTTTCTTCGGAAAAACGGACGCAAATTTGTTGACTGGGATTGCGCTTTTAACGCGCGATACAAAAACGGCAAAATAGTTAATGGCAATTCTCCGGTTGCAACTCCATCAGGTGACAATTTTGATTTGGTAATCGGAACTTTTACAAAAGGAGATAAGCGATGTTTAATTATTGCTAATGCAAGTTACAAAAGATCTGCTGAATTTTCGCTTTTGCCCGCTGAAAAATTTAAAGAAGTAAAAACTGTCAGCACCATAGACGCGACATTTGATGACGAAAAAGAAGTGTGGAAATTAAAACCCGGCGGTTGTGCTGTTATGGAGTGCATTAAATGATTTTTTGTTTTTACTTATATTATGAAAAAATCTTTATTAATGCTCTCCAAAATACTTTGTTTCGCCGTTGACGATTGTGCGGAGGGGTTTTCCGAATACCTGCCATCCGTCGAAAGGACAATTTTTCGCTTTTGAGAAGAAATTATTCACATCAATTGTAAATTCAGATTCAGCATCCCAGATAAGAATATCAGCATCAGCGCCCTGCTTTAAAGTTCCTTTGTTTTCTAAACCGATAACTTTTGCGGGTCCGAAAGTCAAGACTTCAATCATTTTGTTAATAGATATTTTATTCTCTTTAACAAGTTTTGTGAAAATAACCGGGAGAGCTGTTTCTAATCCAATAACTCCGTTTGCGGCATAATCAAACTCAATGTCTTTACCTGTTGAACCATGAGGTGCGTGGTCGGTTGCAATTGCGTCAATTGTTCCGTCAATTACACCTTCGATAAGAGCCTGTCTGTCTTTTTCCGAACGAAGCGGTGGATTCATTTTGAAATTTGTATCAAATTCACATAGAGCTTCATCAGTTAAAGTTAAGTGATGAGGAGTAACTTCACAAGTGATTTTTACACCGCGGGCTTTCGCTTCCCGAATCATTCTTACGCCGCCTGCTGTTGAAAGATGAGCGATATGAATACGTCCTCCGTTGTATTCAGCAAGAATAATATCACGAGCAATCATAACGTCTTCACAAGTTGATGGAATTCCCCGGAGTCCGAGTTTGGTTGAGAAAAATCCTTCGTTCATTGCCCCGTCATTTACTAATTGCGGGTCTTCACAATGATCGATAATAGGAATATTGAACATTTTTGAATAATCAAGAACCGTACGCATAACCATAGCATCACATACCGGAGAGCCATCATCGCTAAGAGCAACAACCCCTGCATCGATCAGCTCCCCAACGTTTGTCATTTCAACACCTTTTCTGCCAACAGTAACAGCGCCAATAGGAAAAACATTTGCAAGGTTAACTCTTCCGGCTTCAAGGTTTATAAATTTAACAATTGACGCATGGTCGATAACGGGAGAAGTATTTGGCATACAGGCGATAGAAGTAAACCCGCCTGCAACAGCCGCTTTACAACCTGTTTCGATAGTTTCTTTACCTTCCTGTCCCGGTTCCCTCAAATGGACGTGAATATCGATAAATCCCGGAGAAACAAAAGCTCCTTTTGCATCGATTTTTTCATCGGCTTTTATAGACGCAGGTGGATCGCCTTTATTAATAGAATCAATTTTGCCGTTTTTAATGACGAGCCAGCCTTTTTCATTAAAATTCTGCGCTGCGTCAATTATTTTTCCATTGTAAATTAAAGATGTCATGATGAAAGATGTTCAGGATGAAGAGAAGTTCCGCCGGTAACAAGAAAAAGAACGGCCATTCGAACAGCAAGCCCATTTGTAACCTGTTCGAGAATAACACTATTCGGCCCATCGGCAACATTACTTGCAAGTTCAACTCCACGGTTAATTGGTCCGGGGTGCATAACGATTAAATTAGGAGAAAGTAGTTTTAATTTATCGGAGTTTAAGCCGAACAATTTTGAATATTCTTTTGAAGATGGGAAAAGCGAAAATTTTTCTCTTTCGCGCTGAATACGGAGCATATTTACCGCATCCGCATTTTTTAGAGCATCCATCAGGTTGTATGAAACATCAACGCCCATCTCTTCAATTTGCCTGGGAATAAGTGTTGGTGGTCCTACGACAGTAACTTTCGCGCCGAGTTTTTGAAGGCCCCATATATTTGATCGTGCAACACGACTGTGAAGGATATCACCGACTATCACAATTTTTCTATCTTTAAGTTCCCCAAGATGCTCACGTAAAGTGTAAATATCAAGGAGAGCCTGGGTAGGGTGTTCATGTTGCCCGTCTCCGGCGTTTACAACGCTTGATTCTATGTTTCTGGCGAGGTATAGAGTTGATCCGGAAGCTGAATGCCGCATAACGATTACATCAATTTTATAAGCGCAGAGGTTTTTAACAGTGTCTAGCAGTGTTTCCCCTTTTTTTACACTCGAGGTGGCGATATTCATATTAACAATATCAGCACTCAATCTTTTTTCAGCAAGTTCGAATGAAGCACTTGTCCGCGTACTCGGCTCATAAAAGAGATTAATGACAGTTTTTCCTCTCAGAGCGGGAACTTTTTTAATAGGTCTCGTGCTTATTTCAGAGAACGAGCGTGCTGTATCGAGGATAGTTATTATTTCTTCTGTGCTGAGATATTCAAGTCCCAGCAAATCTTTTTTATCCCATGCCATTTTATTAAAAGGTTTAAGGTT
>JAOZNZ010001041.1 GCA_029933535.1 bacterium
ATCATGAAAACAAAACTTATTAAAAACACTATCGCATTAACAGCTATTTTATTTTCAACAACTATAGGAGCTACAATGATTAATGACTCACTATTCAAAAAACCAGATCCGAATATTCAAACAAGATGGTACACACCTGAAAATCAATCCGGCGAAAAAGGCGAAGCAGGTAAATCCAATTTCGGAAGAAAGGGTTATCCTTTCGTTGTTGTGAAACCGGGAGAATCTATAATTATGGCTGATATCAAAGGTAACGGAACGATTCGAAGAATCTGGTCAACTACAGAACCCTTTGACGATCCGGAAGTTTTACGCGGATATAAACTTGAAATATTCTGGGATGGCGCTGATAAACCTGCCGTACAAGTTCCTATGGGCGATTTCTATTGTCATACTTTCGGTAAAATGACAAAATTTGAAAACATCTTTTTTGCCTGTCCGGAAGCTCGGTCCTATAACTGTTATATCCCGATGCCATTCAAAAAGAGCGCGAAAATCAGACTTACGAATGAGTCGAAAAAAATCATGAGAATTTTCTATGAAATAAACTGTACTCTTGGAGAAAATCATGGTGATGACATAATGTATTTCCACTCCTCATGGCGACGTGAAAATTTTACTAAAGCACGTGAAGATTTTACTATACTGCCAAAAATTTCCGGCACAGGAAGATATCTTGGTTGCAACATCGGTATGCGCCAGAATCCCGCGATGAAAAGTTTCTGGTTCGGTGAAGGAGAAGTTAAAGTCTTTCTTGACGGTGATAAAAAATGGCCTACTCTTTGCGGTACGGGAACAGAAGATTTTATCGGCACAGGTTGGGGACAAGGTCAATTCGATGATTTGTATCAGGGATGCCAATATGTTTCGGAGCAAGGAGATGGATCATTCAAAACTTTTTACGGATTTTACCGTTTTAACGCTCCTGATCCAATTTATTTCCATAAGGATATTAAAGTAACTATTCAGGCGCTTGGAGGTGCTAATGCCAAACATCTTTTGCAGGACATGAAAGCGAATCC
>JAOZNZ010001042.1 GCA_029933535.1 bacterium
TCATTTGATTTTGAAAGAAGTTTATCATCTTCGGAATTCTCTTTTTTACCACAGGAGGAGAGAAATAATAAGACTAGTGCTAATCCAATAATAACAGAATAATTTGTGACAGAATATTTCTTTAAGTTTTTCATTGTGTGTTTTTTAGAATTTTATTTGTGTGTCATAAACTTTGTGATAATTATACTAACTTAAAAACAAATATGCAAATTATTATGGACGATTACTACTGTCCAGTTAAATTTTATGAAAATTATTTGTTCCGGATTCCTTTGCGCCCCGCCCCGCGTATGCCGGGGTCATTAAATTTTAATTATTTTGACAAAACAATTTACGACACCTGTCCCGAGACTCGCACAGCGATGTGCTCGTGGAAAACAATTTTTAAAATACAAAAATGTATTTTTCTGTGGGACGGTAGTGTATTTATTTTATTTTTCCGTGTAGTCCGTGTATTCCGTGGTAAAAAAAATTGTGTTTATTTTTTCAGAGTTTTATCTTCTTCGTCTCACCGGAGTTTAATGTCGCTTTAAAGGAAAAGTTTGTATAAAAAGTTCCTTTACTACACTGAACATAAATTTTATACTCTCCGGCAGAGAGTTTGGATATTTTATTTCCGCTATCATTTTTTGAGTTATAATATGCAATATCAACATTTTTATTATCAATTTTTGTTGTAAGATTTATAACCCAACGACCCTTAATCGAGAATTCAAATTCGAAAGCTGCAGTTCCGGATTTGAAATCAATTTTGTTTTCACCTGATTCGCTTAATTCTACAACATTAGCTACTTTTCTCTCTCGACATGTAACGACATATTTCCCCGGTTTTGCCTTCATTTCAAATTTGCCACCGGAAACATAAGGGCTATAATAATTTCCGTTTCCTTTAAATTGCAGATGTACATTATTCATTGGTTTTCCATCTAAATAAGCCGAACCTGTTATTGAAGGGACATGAATAAGTCTAAGAGTAATATTTTTAGTATAGCTGTCTATTTCAAATTTCTCTGTGATATAC